>NZ_BAAGZJ010000020.1:0-94444 GCF_054778635.1 Nocardiopsis nanhaiensis | reverse complement strand
TGGAGGCGAAGACCTCGGCGCAGAAAGCGTCGAGGTCCTCGCGGAGTTCTTCCACAGCATCCAGGTCCACCCGTCCATCATGGCGGAGCCACGCTGAAAAATCAGGAACTTAACAAAGTACTACTAGTTCCCGCGGGGACTTACCCGCCGGGGACGACCAAGCGCGCGTCGTAGGCGAAGATCACCGCCTGTACGCGCCCTCGGAGCCCGAGCTTGGCCAGCAACCGGCCCACATGGGTCTTCACCGTGGCCTCGGCCATGAGCAGGCGCCGGGCGATATCGGCGTTGGAGTGCCCGTGGGCGACCTCCACGAGCACCTCCCGCTCGCGGCCGGTGAGCAGGGCCAGCCGCTCCCGGACCCCTTCCTCTGCGGCGGGATCCGGGGCGGTCAGCTGGGGTGTGACGATGTCGAGCAACCGGCGGGTGAGCGCGGGGGCGACGATCGCGCCGCCTGCCAAGACCGCGCGGATCCCGGCCACTAGCTCCTCGGGCCGGGTGTCCTTGAGGAGGAACCCGCTGGCCCCGGCCCGCAGCGCGGGGTGCGCGTACTCGTCCAGGTCGAACATGGTGAGGATGAGGACTCGCACGCCGGGCCGGGCGGCGACGATCCGCGCGGTCGCCTCGATCCCGTCCGTGCCCGGCATGCGCACGTCCATGAGGACCACGTCCGGCAGCAGCGCCTCCGTCTGCCGGACCGCGGACTCGCCGTCACCGGCCTCGCCGACGACCTCGAGGTCGGGCTCGGCCTCGAGGATCATACGCAGTCCGGTCCGCTGCAACGGCTGGTCGTCCACCAGCAGTACCGAGTGCCTCACGGCAGAACCACCTCCGCGGCCGGGCGCCGCACCGGGATCCGGGCGCGCACAGCCCATCCGCCCCCGTCTCGAGGGCCGGCGCTGAGCGTTCCACCCTGCAGCGCCACCCGTTCGGCGAGCCCGGTCAGGCCGGCGCCCCGCTCCGCCGGTCGCCCCGTGCCGTCGTCGGTCACCGTCACCACGACCAGCTCTCCGCCGTCCGCCACCAGCGGTTCATCCCCAATCAGAACCCTCGCCCCGGTTCCTGTTCCGGCGTGCCGACCCACGTTGGTCAGCGCCTCCTGGACCACCCGGTACACGCACAGGCGCACGTGCTCCGGAAGCCGACTGAGCTCACGTTCGCACACCAAGTCCACGTCCGTGCCGGTGGAACGGAAGCGTTCGACCAGATCCGCCACGTCCTGGACATGCGGCGGCTGGCCCCGGCCGTCCCGCAGCAGTCCGAGTACGTCCCGGACCTCGGCCAGCGCGGTCCGTCCGGTCTCGGCCACCGTCCCCATGGCCTCCCCGGCCCGCTCCGGTTGGCTTCCCACCAACCGTGCGGCACCGTCACTGAGGGACACCATGACGCCCAGGCTGTGCCCGACCACGTCGTGGAGGTCGCGGGCGATACGGGTCCGCTCCGCCTCCCTGGCCAACCGGGCGCGCTGGTCGCGCTCGACCCGCAGCCGCTCGGTCTCGGCCAGCGCGGCGGCGACGGCGTTCCGCCGGTCCCGCACCACCAGGGCGACCACCCCGGTGACCAGCGCGGTCACCACCATGGCCAGTGACGTGAGGAGGCGGAGCAGGACCTCCACGAACAGGGCGGAATCCGGGTCCAACCCCTGAGTGAGAGCCCCGGGCACGTCCCCGAGCGGCCGCAGGGTGAGTAGGGCGATCACCCCCACCACCGAGACCGAAGCGCCCAGACCCCAGGCGAGCGGCCGGTGCACCAGAACCCGGTAGTAGGCGGCGAACATCCCGAGCTCGCCGAGCACGTGGGCCCCGCTCAGGAACGGTGTTGCGGCGGCCAGCGCCGCTGCCGCCACGAACACCCCCACCGGAAACCGGTGGCGCGGAAGCAGTACCGCGCACAGAACGGTATGCAGGGCCAGGGGCACCGGGTCGAACCAGTAGTTGAACCACAGCAGGGGCAGTCCCGCGAGGAACAGCAGGGCCGGAAGCAGAATCGTGCCCACCCTCATTCCTTCCGTCATCAGCCGGTCGCCAGCGCTTCGGTGGGGGAGAGGCGGGAGGCCCGCACCGCGGGGTAGAGGCCCGCCACCGCCCCGATCACCACGGTCGCGCCCACACCCGCGCCCACCGCCCAGAGCGGCAGTGCCGGCGCCCACCCCTGGCTCAGCGCGTAGCCCGCGGTCACACCGGCACCGAGCAGGCTACCGACGACCCCGCCCAACAGAGCGAGGACCAGGGACTCGATGAGGAACTGGGCCCGGATGTCCGCGCGGCTGGCCCCGAGAGCCCGCCTCAGACCCACCTCCTGGCGCCGCTCCAACACCGAGATCACCATCGTGTTGGCCACCCCGACCCCGCCGACCAGCAGCGAGACTCCGCCCAGGGCCAGAAGCATGGTGGTCAGGGTGCTGTCCGCGGCCCGCTGCGCCGCCAAAGCTTCGGAAGGACGGGAGACCTCCACCGCACCCGGCCGCTCCGGGTTCGCGGTGGCCGCCAGCACCTCGCGGACCTCCTCCACCTCCTCCGGGGCCACCCGCGCGTAGACGGTGGTCACCTCACCCCGGGATCCCAGGAGCCTCTCGGCGACCGGCCACCCCACCAATGCCGCGGTCTCCAACTTCGGCGCGAGCAGTGTGGGTTCGAGGACCCCGGCGACGGTGAACCACCGGTCGCCGAGCCACACCTGCTGGCCGATCCCGTCGGCGCCCACTCCCAGCCGCTCCGCGGCCCGCGAGCCCAGGACGACCGTTGGCAGTTCTGCGGAGACCGGGTCCAACCAAGTACCGGCGGCCAGCTCCAGCCCGACGCGGCCCGGCAGCTCCGGGTCGGCGGCGAGCACAGCGATCCCCCCGGTCCGCTCCTCCGGGACCCGGTCGCTGCGGTAGACGCTGGTGTCGACCAAGCCGACCGACGCGGTGGACTCCACCGGCGGGACCCTGCCGATCATCGCCGGCGCCGCCTCCGGCAGGACCGAACGCTCGCCGATCAGGTCCTCGGCGGGGCCCGCCCGCAGCAGGTTGGTGCCCAGGGCGTCGATTCGCTGGTTGAGTTCCGCCCGGCTGGACTCGGAGATGCCCACCACGGCGACCATCGCGGCGATGCCGATCGCCACGCCGAGCGCGGAGAGCACCACCCTGGTGGGGCGGGCGAACAACCCGGCCGCGCCGACCCTGAACAGGTCGGCGGTGCCGACCCGGCGCTCCCGGCTCACGCCGCCACCGTCCCGGGGCCGGCCGTGACCCTGCCGTCCACGACCTCCACCCGTCGGGGGAGGGCGGCAGCCACGGCGTGGTCGTGCGTGATGATCACGACGGTGGTACCTGAGGAGTGGAGTTCGGTGAGCAGCGACAGGACCTCGCCCCCGGAAGCGGAGTCGAGGTTGCCGGTGGGCTCGTCCGCCAGCAGCACCGCGGGGTCCCCGACCACCGCCCGCGCCACGGCCACCCGCTGCCGTTCACCGCCGGACATCTCGTGCGGGCGGTGGCCGACCCGGTGCCCCAGCCCGACCCTCTCCAGTGCGGCCGCGGCCCGCTCCCTGCGCTCCCGGTGCGGTATCCCCGCGTACAGGGCACCGTCCGCCACCGCGTCCAGGGCGCGCACCCCGGTCGCGAGGTGGAAACGCTGGAACACGAAACCGATGCGTGCGGCGCGCAGCGCGGACAGCTCCCGGTCCCGCAGGAGCGCTACGTCGCGGCCCTCGAACCGGACCGTCCCGGAGGACGGCCGGTCCAGTGCGCCCATCAAGTGCAGCAAGGTGGACTTGCCCGAGCCCGAGGCCCCGACGATGCCCAAGAGCTCGCCTCGGCCGACCTCCAGGCTGACGTCGCGCACCGCGTGTACGCCTCCGGGGTGGACCTTGGCCACGGACTCCAGGGAGATGACACCCGCCCCCGCGGTCTCGCGGGCACTCGTCCGCGCTGTCATTCGGGCACCCCCACGCTCATTCCCTCGACGACCCCGCCGCCCGACACCTCCGCCAACCCGTCCGCGAACAGGCCGGCCTCCACCTCCACGTACTCAGTGGCCCCCTCCGCGCCCACCGCCTGAAGGCCGTGGCCGCCTTCGCGCAGGGCCACCAGGGCCTCCACCGGAACGGCCAGCACGTCCTCGGCCCGACCGACCTCAGCCGCTACCTCCACCGGCGCGACCAGGTGTTCGTCCAGCCCTTCCTCTGCGTCCTCGGACAGCACGATGACCAGCCGGACGGTGGCGCCGTCCAGCCCGTCACCGTCCTCGGGGGGCGACACCGACGCGCCCACCTCCGCCACCTCGGCGTCCACCCGGTCCCCGTCGGGCAGTTCCACCGTCACGGCGCCGCCTTCCTCGACCAGGTGGCGGCGGTCCGCCTCCAGGTCCACGGTGACGTTCCGCTCAGTGGCGGTGAGCTCCAGGACCTCGGCGCCGTCTTGGCCGCCCGGGTCCGCGACCACCTCACCGACCCGGGCGGGGCCCGGAAGCACCAGCACGTCATCCGGTCCCACCCGGCCGGTTTGCGCCACGCCCGTGTCCCGCTGCCAGGAGCGGACGGCCTGCGACGTCGCCCACGTGTAGCGGTCGTCCGGCGTGAAGCCCGAGTAGCCCAGTTCGGCCAGGTTCTCCTCGAGGACCCGAACGTCCCGGCCCAGGTCGCCCGCACCGATCTCCCTGTGGAAGGGCGTCTCCCCGTACAGCAGGACCCGGGGCCGCTCGTCCGCGCGGTAGACGGCCTCCCCGCGCGAGAGGAGGTCACCCTCCTCGGGGAGCCAGGTCAGGGTGCCCGTGCCCACGCCGGTGACGGTGCGGGCGGGCTCGTAGTCCAGCGCACCGTCCAGCACCTCGCGCTCGACCAGGGTCGTGCGCACCACCTCGGCCGTGGCCGGGACCGCGGCGAGCCCGTCCTCGTCCTCGCCGGTCAGCGCGACCGAGGCGGTGGCGGCCAGCCCCAGTGCGACCGCCGCGGCCCCGGCCGCCCAGGCCACACGGGTGACCCGCCGTCGCGAACGCCGCCCGCGTGCCCCGTCCCGGATGTCCTCAGCCATACAGGACCCCCTCCGCTCGTGTTCTCAGGACGGTCAGCAGGCCGCGTCGGCCTCCGCGTACTCGTCGCCGGTGACGTCGATGCCCTCCAGGTCCAGCTCCCCGTCCGGGCCGGGGTCGGGCATGTCGATGCCCTCGTCGCGCATGCACTCGGCCCAGACCCGGAGCTCCTCGACGGTCTCCTCGTCGAATTCGAGGTCCACGCCTTCGAGGATGTCCTCGCAGGCCTCCATGGCCGAGATCACCGTCTCGCCGTCGACGTCGAGGTCCTCAGGCGGCGTGCCGTCGGCGGGCATCTCGACGCCGTGCTCCCGCATGCAGTCGTCGTACTCCTCCATCTGCGCCTCGGTGTTGATGCTCTCTGAGTCCTGGCCCGAACCCCCGGTGGTGGGCACGCCACCCGCCTCGTCCGCGGAACAGGCCGCGGTGGCGGCGATCAGCAGGGCGGCGGCGGTGCCCGTGAACGTCATCCGTGCGAACGTCATCCGATCCTCCTCTTCGCTTCCGGAGGCCGTTCTCCTCCGGCATTTCCGAAGCTACGGACCGGGGGAGCGCGCACCCATACGCCGCGGGTACCCGGAACGGGACGGCGGGTACGCCGAAAGTCGTAGGCGCCGGGAGGTTCCCGGGCGGTTCGGCGGCGCCGCGGATGGGGCCCGGCCTTCCCTTGGGTCCTACACTGGGTTCCGTGGCAGAAATGGACCCAGCAGAGAAGATCAAGGAACTCGCGGCGACCCTGGCGAGTGTGACTGCCGTGTTGGACCTGGAGGCGATGCAGACCCAGATCGCTGAGCTGCGCGAGCAGGCCGCGGACCCCGACTTGTGGTCCGACCAGGCCAACGCGCAGAAGGTGACGCGCCAGCTCTCCAGCCTGGAGTCCATGGTCAACAAGGTCGCAGGTATCACGCAGCGTCTCGAGGACCTCGGGGTGCTCTACGAGCTCGCCCAAGCCGAGGACGACTCCGACACCCGGGCCGAGGCGGACCGTGAGCTCGAGCAGCTGCGCGCGGACATCGGCGAACTGGAGGTGCGTACGCTCCTCAACGGCCCGCACGACGAGCGCGAGGCCATCGTCACCATCAACTCCCAGGCCGGGGGCATCGATGCCGCCGACTGGGCACAGATGCTCCAGCGCATGTACCTGCGCTGGGCGGAGCGGCACGGGTACCCGACGGAGATCTACGAGACCTCCTACGCGGAGGAGGCGGGCATCAAGTCCACCTCGTTCGCGGTCAAGTCGACCTTCGCCTACGGGACCCTGCGGGGTGAGCACGGCACGCACCGCCTGGTGCGCATCTCACCCTTCGACAACCAGAACCGGCGGCAGACCTCGTTCGCGGGAGTGGACGTCGTGCCGATGGTGGAGCAGAGCGACCACATCGAGATCGACGAGTCCGAGCTGAGAGTGGACGTGTACCGTTCCAGCGGTCCCGGCGGGCAGGGCGTCAACACCACGGACTCCGCGGTGCGGATCACCCACGCGCCTACCGGCATCGTGGTCTCCTGCCAGAACGAGCGGTCGCAGCTCCAGAACAAGGCGACAGCCATGTCGATGCTGCAGGCCAAGCTCCTCTACCGCAAGCAGCAGGAGGAGCAGGCGGCGCTGGACGAGATCCGCGGTGAGTCGGTGAGCAGCTGGGGGACCCAGATGCGCAACTACGTCCTGCACCCGTACCAGAGCGTCAAGGACGTGCGCACCGGGGCGGAGACCGGCAACACCTCGGGCGTCCTCGACGGCGAGATCGACTCCTTCATCGACGCGGAGATCCGGTGGATGCGCAGTCGGGAGAAGAACGAGGCGAACTGACCCGGTGTGTCCCCGTCGCTACGGCGGGGACACGCCCGGGTGGGTGACCGCACCCGGGGCGAGCGGAGCCACGCGGAGGGTGAGCATGTTTCCCAAAGGTGACGACCACGACTCCACAGTTTTACCGAAACTGCGATATGTGAACGTTATCATCGGTTGACACCTCCGATATGCTCGTGGCTTGTTGTCCGATAGTGCTCTGATCTCAACAGATCTCTCGGGTGTGACAGGACCTGGACAATCCGGGCCGCTGCCCCCTCTAAACTATCGGTGGCCATGCGGCCGGTACGATCCCGAGCGGAGCTCACTCCGCCGGGTGCCCATACCTTCGAGAGCCTTGTGATGCGCCTGTGATCCACTTCGATAACGTCACCAAGCAGTACCTGACCCAGAAGCGCCCCGCGCTCGACGGTGTTTCCATCGACGTGGACAAGAGCGAGTTCGTCTTCCTGGTCGGTCCGTCCGGATCGGGTAAGTCGACCTTCCTGCGCCTGGTGCTGAAGGAAGAGAAGCCCGACAAGGGGCGCGTGCACGTCGCGGGCAAGGACCTCGCGCGCCTGTCCAACTGGAAGGTTCCGCACCTGCGCCGCCGCATCGGCTGTGTCTTCCAGGACTTCCGCCTGCTGCCGAACAAGAACGTCTTCGAGAACGTCGCCTTCGCTCTGGAAGTCATCGGTAAGCCCCGGCGCTTCATCAAGAAGGTCGTGCCGGAGGTCGTCGAGCTCGTCGGCCTCGAGGGCAAGGCCGGACGGATGCCACACGAGCTCTCCGGTGGTGAACAGCAGCGCGTGGCCATCGCGCGAGCCTTCGTCAACCGCCCGCAGATCCTGCTGGCGGACGAGCCCACCGGAAACATCGACCCGGCGACTTCCATCGGCATCATGAAGGTCCTGGACCGAATCAACCGCACGGGAACCACCGTCGTCATGGCGACCCACGATGCAGCCATCGTCGACTCGATGCGCAAGCGCGTGATCGAGCTTGAAGAGGGTTTGGTAGTGCGAGACCAGATGCGTGGCGTCTACGGCCAGGCGTACTGACCTCTGGCACGCTCGTCGCCGGGCGGTCGGTCGGCGACCGCCCGACGCCGGCACGGCGAAGCCCCGAAGGATGGACCTTTAACAGATCATGCGAGCACAATTCGTTCTCTCCGAGACGTGGATCGGCCTGCGTCGCAATTTGACGATGACCATCGCCGTTATCACGACGGTGGCCATCTCTCTCGCCTTGTTCGGTGCCGGTCTGCTGGTCAACCAGCAGGTGTCCGAGATGCGCAACTACTTTGACCAGCGGATCACGCTGACCGTCTACATGTGCAACGAGATCTCGCCGACCGCGGCCTGCCAGGAGAACGGTGCGGCCGAGGAACCGGACCGAGAGGCACTCGAAGACCAGCTGGACTCGCTTCCGGAGGTGGAGAGCCACCGCTACCTCACCGAGGCCGAGGCCTGGCAGGACTTCCAGGAGCGCTACGGCTCCTCAAACGAGGCGCTCGCGGAGGCCACGCAGGAAGGTGACATCCCGGACAACTACCGGGTGCAGCTCACCGACCCCGACCACTACGACACCGTGCGCGCGGCCGTCGACGGAGCCGACGGTGTCGATTCCGTCTCCAACGACCAAAGCGTGCTCGAACAGTTCTTCGGGCTGCTCGACGGTCTCAAGTGGGCCGCTCTGGTGGTCGCCGGTGTCCAGTTGGCCGCAGCCGCGCTGCTGATCGGCAACACCATCCGGCTTTCGGCCTACAGCCGCCGCCGGGAGACCGGCATCATGCGCCTGGTCGGCGCGTCGAACTTCTACATCCAGTTGCCCTTCCTCCTCGAAGGTGCGATCGCCGGTTTCATCGGCGGTCTGATCGCCTCCGGGTTCATCGTGGCCACCAGGTTCACGCTGCTCACCCAGATCGAGGAATGGTTCCAGTTCGACGTGGCACTGGGCCCAGGCGCCCTGTTGTACGTCATCGGTGTTTCGATGATCCTCGGTGTGCTCCTGTGCACCGTGACCTCGTTCCTCACCCTGCGCCGTTACCTGAAGGTCTGACGGGTCCACCGACGGACACACGGGCGGGAGCCGGGTGCCGGGGGGCCACACCGTGGCCCCCCGGACGCATGAAGGGATTCCAAGCGTGGCCAAGGCCAAGGAAACCGGGCGCAAGCTGATCGCCCAGAACCGGCGGGCCCGGCACGACTACCACCTCGATGAGACCTATGAGGCGGGACTGGTCCTGACCGGTACCGAGGTCAAGTCCCTCCGCGAGGGACGGGCCTCCCTCGTGGACGGCTTCGCGCACATCCACGACAGTGAGGTGTGGCTCGAGGGCGTGCACATCCCCGAGTACTCACAAGGCACCTGGACCAACCACTCGGCCCGCAGATCACGTAAGCTACTCCTGCACCGCGAGCAGATCTCCCGGCTGATCGGTAAGACCCGTGAGCCCGGCCGCACACTGGTCCCGCTGTCGCTGTACTTCAGCGACGGGCGGGCCAAGGTCGAGATCGCTCTGGCTCGCGGTAAGCGTGAGTACGACAAGCGCCATGCCATCGCCGAACGTGAAGCCAAGCGTGATATGGAACGTGCGCTTCGCCGCCGCCGTTAGCTGTCTTCAGTTGAGGCGCCTGAAAGGAACACACAAGGTGTCCCCCCGTCCCCTCGGTCGCAGGATCGCGGCCGCCAGCAGTGGCCTGATCGTCGCCCTGACCCTCGTGGCGTGTACGACCCACCCCAGTCCTGAGGTGGCCGTCAGGTCCTTCCTGCTCGCCTGGCAGGACGGGAACCACGCCGAGGCCGCCCGCTTCACCACGGGTGACCCGGAAGCGGTGGAGCAGGCCCTCGCCGACATCCACGACCAGCTCGACCTCGCCTCGGTGCGCTTCGAGCTCGGGCCGATCGCGGCCGACGGCGACACGGCGACGGCCGAGTTCGACGTCACCGCGGACCTGGGTATCGGCGATCCGATGTGGAACTACACCGGCCAGATGTCCCTGGAGGACAGCCCCGAGGGCTGGCAGGTCAGCTGGTCGCCGAGCGTCATCCACCCGGACCTCGGCGAGGGTGAGCGCCTTGCGGTCAGCTACGAGATCGGGGACCGCGGTCAGGTCCTCGACCGGTCGGGCGAGCCTCTCGTGGACTCGGACAGTGTCACCGCCTTCGGTGTGCTGCCCGCCGACATGGACGACAAGGAAGAGGGCGTCACCGAGCTCGCGGAGCTCCTCGACGAGGACCCCGAACCGCTGCTCGACCGTGTACGGTCCGCCCCGCCCGAGCAGTTCCAGCCCCTCGTGCTGATGCGCGACAGCGGTGTGGACGCCGCTCTCCTGCGTGAGGCCGGTCAGATCTCCGGCGTCGACACGGAGGAGGTCGAGATCAACCTGTCGCCGAGCGTGGCGCCCTTCGTCCTCGGCGAGGTCGCGGGCACCGTGGAGCACCGCGTCTCTTCCCGTGTGCCGGGCGCGTACCAGGCCGGGGACACGGTCGGCCTGAGCGGCTTGCAGAGCATTTTCCAGCACGAGCTCGCCGGAACGGCGACCACGCAGGTCGTGTCCCTCGGCGAGGACGGAGAACAGACCGACATCCTCGAGTCCTGGGACGGCGTCCGCAGCGCCGGTGTCCAGACCACCCTCGACCTGGGGGTGCAGAACGCCGCCGAGAGCGCGGTGGACAGCATGCCAGGCGACGGGTACGTCGTCGCTGTCGACACGTCCAGGGGCGAGATCATGGCCGCGGCCAACGCCTCCGGCAGCACCTCCGACGACGGCGCCTTCACCGGCTCCTACGCGCCTGGCGGCGCCTTCTCCATGGTGTCGGGCCTTGCCGCCCTGGAGTCGGGCGCGGTGAGTCCGGGCAGCGAGATGCCTTGCGGCTATCAGTCCGAGATCGGTGACCGGGTCTTCACCAACCCCACCGGGGGCTTCCTCGCCGGTGAACCCGACCTGGTTCGGAACCTGGCCTACATGTGCAACGTGGGCTTCGTCGAAATCGGCTCCGAGGTCGGTGCCGAGTCCCTCACCGAGGTCTCCACACACCTCGGCCTGGGCACTGACTGGCAGCTCCCGCTTCCGGTCTCCTCCGGCACCCTCGATTTCGGCGATAGCGAGGAAGAGCTGGCCTCCGCGATGATCGGCGAGGACGGTGTCGAGGTGAGCCCGCTCGCCATGGCACTCGCGGCGGGGGCCGTCGCCGACGGTTCTTGGAGCGAACCCACCCTCGTCCGTGAGGAGGGGCCCTCCCCGGCCGGTGGGAACGACATCGACGAGGCACACCTGGATGTGATTCGGGAAGGGCTGCGCGAGGCAGTGGTCGAACGGATCCCCGAGGTCGACATCGGCGAGGGAGACGTCTACGGTCAGGCCGCCCGCACCGAACAGGGCGACACCGCCCTGCACTGGTTCGTCGGCTACCAGGACGACATCGCCTTCGCGGTACTCGCCGAAGTCGACTCCGAGGCGACCATGTGGCAGCAGTACGCCGTCACCGCCGCGATGGGCTTCCTCAACGGAATGGAGAACGGGGAGGCGGCAGACGGGCAGAACCCGGCGGAGGACCCGATGACCCCGACGGACTCTCCGGCCGACGTTCCCGAGGACGCACCCCTCGGCGAAGGCGACCCGCTCGGCGACGGGACCCTGAACGACGAGGGCGACCTGGGCGGCAGCTAGTGCCACGTCAGCCAAGGTTCACCCCGTCGCGACGCTCAGCACGGCACCTCGCTGCGTTGGCGAAAAGCCCACTTAGGAACCACTAGGAGGACTCTCCGCCGCCTTGCGATGCACCACCCTGAACGCCGCTCCGTAACGGGCAAACCCCGACTGACGCGGCACTAGGGCATGTTCGGCGGACACTTACCCTGCTGTGCGTCGCCCCAGCGGCACTGTCACTGCGCATCTCTCAGTCGACAGCCGAACCCGGGCGGGCCCCCGCTGTGCGATGCTGCCGAGCTTGCGAGGCAGTGCACAGTAGGGGAACTCCTTCTTCGGCCTTGTGCCAGCACCACTGGATGCGCCGCTCGCGACGGGCCGCATCCACCGAACACGCCCTAGAAGACTCGCGGCCCCCGAAAAAATGTGGCCGCCGGAGCAACCCCTGGGTGCTTCGATGGCGTCTCTCCCTATAACTGGGACCGCAACAGGGGGTAGCGGACCAGTTTGATGAGGCAGGACCTCATCTCGGGGGAGGCCCTGCCGGTTCCGAAGGTCGGCCCGACCCTGCCGACCGCCCCCGTGGGTTGCGTAGACCATCTCTTGCGTCCGCCTCACGGGGGTTTCTCCCTGTCCAAGGACTTCCCCGCCCGCCGGGAATCAGCTTGGCCCTCAAACTGTTCAACAGGTAGAGTGACGGACACGTGAGTGCTCGTTCACTCACATGTCGGCCGCCCGGAACCTACGGGGACAGGTGGTCGTGACAACTTCACAGGGGGTGATCGGTTTCGACTTCGGTAGTCGTTTCAGGGGAAGCGGGTCGAGGGTTGCGTCTGTGACCTCGTAAATCCTGCATTCGCATAAATTCAAGTGCCAATGAAAAGCGCACTGAGTTCGCTCTCGCTGCCTAAGCGATTGTGACTCTGTCGGTCCGGGCTCGTCATCGGCTCGGGATCCGGCACCATTTAGATGACTTACCGCTCGGATCAGGCCACGGGGCCTGAGTGGGACATCTTCGTGGCTGGGCCTGTCAGCGATGTGTCTGTGCAAGCGCTGGGGCCGAGTAGAACGGCACCACAGACTGCACCCGGAGAAGCCCTGATGCGGTGCTGAAGGACGCGGGTTCGATTCCCGCCACCTCCACGAGATACGGGCCGCTGCTCGGGGGACTTCGTCCTCCTCGCCGCGGTCCGTTCCTGTTTTCGGGGGGACGCCCCCCGAGTTGTCGAAGGCGGCCCTGCTCGCGCGTGATCGCGCTCGCCGGGTCGCCTTCGTCGTGTTCTTAGGGGGACGCCCCCTGCCCCCGGGGCGTCCCCCAACACCGTTGTCTTTGGGTGTTGGTGGTCGCCTTGGGGGCGGGGTGGTGCCGGTGGCGCGGTCGGATGTGGGGCGGGGCATCGTGAGCCCCCCCTTTTGGAAGCATTGTGGGCACCGAGACCGCTTCCGGGAAGGGGTCTCACCGGCCCCGGGTGCTTCCGAGAGGGGGCTCGGTGTCCCGGGTGCCTCCACCGGGGGTAGCGGCCGCCCTGGGGCGGTCCCGGTGTCCGAAACCGGCTCGGTGGGGGTGTCCGTTGCGTCCGAAACCGGCGTAATCGCCGTGATCTTGCTCCTGGTAGCAAGTTCGGCGCCGAAATCGCCCCTGGTAGCAAGATCAACTTCGATGAGGGGCCCCAGGCCTGACCGAAAGTCCGGTGGGACGCGCCCGGCCTGCTCGGGTCCTTCGTCGCCGGTTGGTCACTGGATTGCGACGCGCTGTCCGATGAAGCCGGGCGGACGGGCAGGCATCCGGTCGGCCACGGCCGGAGGGCCGGGGACACCCGACCCTCCGGGCCGTAGGCCCGGGGCCCGAAGGGCCCCTTCGGGGCCCCTTGCCCACCCCGACCACACGTCCCCCGTTTCCTGATAGCCGCCGACCCGCCGTCGCAGCGAAGCGGGTCAAAGTGGAGCGCCCCTCGACAGCGCGCCAGCGCTTCGACGGCGTCGACCTTGACGCGCGCGGCGGAGACGGCCACCATCAAGCGGCAGGAAACGGGGCAACCACCTGCACAAGCGGGGAAACCCGCACCAGCATCCACCCGCGCTGAACCCCGTGCCCATGGGGACAGGGGCACACCCCAATGACGGAGAGCCCAACACCCTTTGCCAGCAGGATCCAAGGCAACTGTTCTGTTGTGTTCGATCGGTTCCCGCTTCGACGCTCGCGAAGGGGTGCGTATGACTACCTAGGTTGTCATCCTAACTAGGTTGCTCTACCGTCTAGGTAGATCAACCGATCAAGGAGATACCGATGCCTCCCGAGCTAGCAGACCCCGCCTTCTCCGCCCCGGCCCTGGTTCTGGTAGGGCTCATCACCGCCTACCTGCTCCTGGTGGAGCCCCTATGGGGCAAGCGCATGTTCGAGGTGCTCAAACGGGACCGGGACGCCGATCCGGGCGCCTACGTAAGATTCTTCGGTATCGGCATGGCCGTCTTCTGGGGGCTGACCGGGCTCGCCGCGCTGGCGGTCCTGCTCTCACCCGGAGCGGCGTGGGCGCACCTGGGGCTGCACGGCGACATCGACTGGGGAACCCTCGCCGGAATCCTTGTCGGGTTCGCGGTCGCCGCGGTGGCGTTCACCCTGTTGGAGCGCCGGAAGGCGGCACCGGTCTCCCCGACCTTGGACCCCATGCTGCCGCGTACCAGCCGTGAACGCTGGTGTGCTGTGGGCACCTCGGTCACCGCCGGGGTGTGTGAGGAGATCATCTTCCGAGGCCTGCTCATCGCGGTCGGTGTCTCCCTGGGGATGCCGCTGTACGTGGCAGCCGGACTGGCTCTGGCGGCCTTCACCTTCGCTCACCTGTACCAGGGTGCGCGGGACATGATGTTCGTCGGCCTGCTCGGCTTGGCCCTGACCTACCTGTACCTGAGTACCGGCAGTCTGATCGTGCCGATCATCGTGCATGTACTGGTCGACCTGCGCGCACTGCTGCTTTCCCCCAGGCCCGAGATCCAGAAGTCCGGGCCGCCCACCCCTGCGGTTTGAAGGAGCACACATGGATCGGCGATCGAGCTGGTTGAAGGGCGTCCTCGACCTCCTGGTGCTGGCCGGGCTGACCGAGGGCGAAAGCTACGGGTACGCCCTGGCCGCGCGGCTGGACGAGGCCGGTTTCGGCCGGATCAAGGGCGGCACCCTCTACCCGGTGCTCAACCGGTTGGAGGAGGCGGGCCTGGTCGTCGCGGAGTTCCGCGCGGCGGAGAAGGGCCCGGGGCGGCGCTACTACCAGCTGACGGAGGAGGGCCGCGAGGTCCTCGCCGAGCAGGGGGCGGCGTGGCTGGAGTTCGACGAATCCGTACGCGGGGTCCTCAGGAAGGGTGGAATCCGATGACCTACCTGGACGAACTGGAAGGCATGCTGCGCGAGCGCGGCGTGGACGACAAGCGGGTCCGGGACACGGTGAACGACCTCGCCGCCTTCGTGGCCGAGAGCGGCGTGGACCCGGCGGAGGAGTTCGGGCCGGTGGCCGAGTTCGCCGATGACCTGGTCGGGGAGGAGGCCGAGACGGAGTCCGGGGAACAGACCCTGGTCTGGGCCGCAGACACCTTCGAGGCGCCCGCCCGGCTGAACGAGAAGGGTGCCGAGGGCTGGGAGGTCGACCGGGTGGACCGCTGGGGCCGCTTCGTCAGCCACCGGGGCGAACAGCCCTTGGCCTGGGAGTACCGGCAGGAGGTAGCCCCCGGGCGCAGGGAGCGCGAGCGCCTGCTGGCACGCATCGGCCCGGAGGGGTGGGAGCCCTGCGGCCACTACTTCACCATGGCCTATTTCAAGCGCTCGCGGTCTGCGCTCGTCGGACCGAGCGCAGAGCTGTCCGAACCGCCGGAGCCGAATCGGCGCCGCTACTTCCTCGGGGTACCCGGATCTGTGGTCATCACGTTCGCCCTGGCCCTCATGACTGTCGGGTTCGTATCGCTGGGGCGGGACCTGTGGACGGACCTTCCCGAGGGGGAGTGGTCCGGCCTCGCGGGTGCCGTGGTCGGCGCTACCGTCGCGGTGGTCGGCGTCTGGCTCGCCTTCAAGGCGGTGGCCCGGATCCGCAACCGCTGACGCTCACGGACCCGGGCGCCGGTAAGGGCGCAGGGCTTGGTCGAGTCGGGTGTGCGCCTCGGCCAGCGAGGGGCCGTACCAGGTGAGGTCGCGGCCCGACACGCATACGGACGGGGCGGTGAAGGACTCCGGTCCGTCGTCGGGGCCGAAGGCGTAGGGCTCGTCGGGGAGCACGGCCAATTCGGTCCCGGGCTCCTCGGGCGAAGCCCGCGGGTAACGCCCCGGGCGGTCGGCGAACACGTTGACGGCGCCCAGGCGCTCCAGCAGGTCGTGCGCGAAGGTGTCGCCGCCGACGAACATCCACGGGTTCCGCCAGATCGGGACCGCGACCCGGACCCTGTCGGCCGGGGCCGGGGCGCTCCACACCGATTCGGCCTCCGAGAGCCAGCCGGGGGAGGAGCCGGGGGCCACCGCGGAGAGCAGGCGCCGCAGGGACACGAGGGCGTCGGGCACAGTGCGGATGTCGGTGACCCACACCGGGATCCCGGCCTCGCGCAGCTGGCGCACATGCCGTTCCCGGTTCTCCTCGCGGTTGGCCACCACCAGGTCGGGTGCCAGCTCGACGATCCGGCGCACGTGCGGGTTCTTGGTGCCGCGCAGCCGTTCCACCGCGAGGCCGGTCGGGTGCGAGCACCACACGGTGGCGCCGACCAGCACTTCGGGAAGGGTGTGCGCGATCGCTTCGGTCAGCGAGGGCACCAGGCACACCACCCGGCGCGGGGGCCGTGGCAGGGTGACGGGGTGGTCCAGGTCGTCGGTCGTGTGGTCCGGGGGCGGGGCGTGCGCTTTCACCCGGGGGTGAGTACGTTCGGAGTTCGGTATCGTCTGCCTCCCCGGTGGGACTTTCCTACCAGCCTCTGGCGAGGAGTTGGTGCGGGTGCGGGCGGTCGTCTATACGAGGTACGGGCCTCCGGAAGTCCTCCAGGTCCGGGAAGTGGAGAAACCTGCACCCCGAAGCGGCGAGGTCCTGATCCGGGTGCACGCCGCCACCGTGAACCGGACGGACTGCGGCTTCCGGAGCGCGAAGTATGTCGTGTCGCGTTTCTTCACCGGCCTGCTCCGTCCCAAACGCGAAGTGGCTGGAAGCGAGTTCGCGGGGGAGATCGCCGAGGTGGGCGAGGGCGTCACGGAATTCGCGCCGGGTGACAGGGTGCTGGGTTTTGAGGATGTGCGTTCCGGCGCGCACGCGGAGTACATGACCAACGCCGCCGCCGGTTCCCTCGCCGCAATGCCCGAGGGGTTCGGTTACCAGGAGCTGGCCCCGTCGGCGGAGGGCGCGACCTACGCGCTCTGCGATATCAGGGCAGCAGGGGTGGAACCGGGGCAGAAGGTGATGGTCTACGGAGCCTCGGGCGCGATCGGCACGGCCGCCGTGCAGATACTCAAGCATATGGGAGCCGAGGTGACCGCGGTGTGCGGCACCGCGAGCGTCGAGCTCGTCCATTCACTGGGCGCGGACCGGGTCGTCGACTACCAGACCGAGGACTTCACCCGAATCCGGGACAGCTTCGACTTCGTCTTCGACGCGGTCGGCAAGACGTCCTTCGGCGCGTGCAGAAGACTGCTCGGGCCCCGCGGAAAGTACTGTTCCACGGAACTCGGCGCGTTCGGCCAGAACCCGCTGCTGGCGGTCTGGTTCGCGATCACCCGTAGCCGGAGGGTGATTTTCCCGGTTCCCAGAATCAACAAGGAGAACACCGAGTACATCGCGCGGCTGGTGGAATCCGGTGCGTTCAAGCCCGTGGTCGACCGAACCTATGCGTTGGACGAGATCGTGGCGGCCACCAAGTACGTGGAGACCGGGCAGAAGGTCGGCAACGTGGTCATCACGGTTTCCGGAGAGGACTGAGCTGCGTCCGGTGCCGCTCACCGGACTTCGGTCAGCGGTCGAGGTGGCGGTAGATCTCCCGCCGGTGTCCCACAGCAACCAGACGGATGATGATCTGATCGTCGATCACGTCGTAGATGACCCGATAGCTGCGCACACGGAGCCGGTAGCGGTCGGTGTAGCCGGAAAGCGCCTTGATGTTCGAATCGCTCCGCCTCGGGTCCTCCCCCAGCGGGGTGAGGGCCCGGAGGATGTCCATCGCGTCCTCTTTGGGGAGTGACCGGATCTGCTTGCGTACCCGGCGAAAGTCGAACTCCCACTTCACGCGGCATTACCTCGGCCTTCGTTGAAAATCTCCGCGACCATTTCGGCCATGCCCACTGCGGGACCTCCGTCGTCCTCCTCCAGGTCGGCCTGGCGGGCGAGGTAGGCGTCCATGGCGTCCTCCAGGGCCTCGAAGTCCTCGATCGGGACGATCGCCGCGGCGGGGCTGCCGTTGCGGGTGAGGATGGTGGGGTCCCCGTTCTGGGCCTTGGTGATCAGTTCGGGGAGGTGGGCTCTGGCATCGCGGACGCTCATGCTGTGATCGCTCATGCCACCAATCCTACGTCGTGTACATAAAAATGTGTACACAGTTTTCCGATCGAGAGGTGCCCGAACGGGGGCGCACCGACCCCGGACGACCCTGGTCGGCGGGGTGTCCCGGGTGAAGAGTCACCGGACTTCGGTCAGTGGACCGAAGTGGTTGCGGGTGTCCTTGATGAGGGAGGCGAGCAGGCTCTCGGTCAGCGGCTTACCGAGCTGCAGGGCGCTGTCCAGTCCCTTCCACGGGGTGAAGGCGAACGACCACACGAGCTTGCTGCCGCCGTCGAAGGGGAGCACGTGGTAGTCCTCGGCGAAGGCGCCGAACACGGGAAGCGTGCCTGCGGTGGCATGGAAGGACTTGCGGCGCTCCGACTCGTCCCACCGGAAGAAGTGCTCGCGCATCCGGTACGCGCCGAGCACGCTCGCCTCGCGTGTGGTGCCCACACCGTAGGGCGCTTCGGAGGTGTAGTGCACGTCTGGGAGGGCCCTGCACCAGGACAGCGGCCGGGGCGAGGTGAGCCCAGCCCAGACCTCGTCGGGGGAGGCGGCGAGTTCGAGCCCAACCCGCCAGCGCATGGGAGCGGAGTCGAAGAAGGCTTCGTCGACGGGGGCGAGCTCGTAGCGGAAGGCGGTCACAAGAGGGGTCCTGTTCGTCCGGGGGTGCTTCCGGTGAAGGTACCAAGGCCGGCAGGTGCGGTCTTATGGGGGCGGCACGCGTGCACCGCCCCCGTTGTGTACGGCTCGCTATTCCTTGGTGGCTCCGACCAGCCACGCGATCTTGTGGGCCGTGAGCGACAGCCCGCCGCTGTTGCCCAGGTGGACCCCGAACGAGGCGATGAACGCGAAGTCGTGTTCGCGGCGCTCACAGATCACGTCTTCGACCGCGTAGGCGGAGGCCGGGTTGCGCACCCGAAGGCAGAGCGCGGGCTCGTCCACCACCTCGGCCTGGACCTCGTAGCTGGACAGTTCACTGGCGAGCTTGCCGAGGTGTTCGCGTTCCTCGGAGGGCACGCGGGTCGGCTGCTGTTCGTCGGCCTGTCTCGGCTGGGCCATGGTGGATCCTTTCGTGTCGAGCACGGTGCTTTCCTCGATGCCCTGTGCATAATTGTCACCCAGGGACAAGTTACTAATCCGTACCGTGCTAACGACACGCCGTTACGCTACCCACCTGCCCCGATACATCACCTTGGCGACCGAAACGTCGTCATTGAGCACCATGAGGTCTGCGTGTCCCCCGACCTCGAGGCGTCCGAGCCCGGTCAGGCCCAGCGCTGAAGCAGGGACCGACGACGCCGACCGTACCGCCTCCTCCAACGGCACTCCCACCGCGACCGCGTTGCGCACCGCCTGGGGCAGCACGATGGTGCTGGAGGCGATCGACCCGGTCTCCGCCACCCGGGCTTCACCGTCCTTCACCAGGACCCGCAGCTCACCTAGCGTGTACTCGCCGTCCCCCAGCCCCGTCGCCGCCATCGCGTCCGTCACCAGGGACACCCGGCCCGGGCCGGCCGCGTCGAACACCAGCTTGGCGGCGCCCGGGTGGACGTGCACGTTGTCCAGGATCAGCTCCACCGTCACCCGCTCGTCACCCAGCACCGCGGCGATCGGCCCCGGGTCCCGGTGGTTCAGGGGGCGCATTGCGTTGTAGACGTGTGTGGCCACGGTCGCACCCGCGTCGATCGCCTCGCGGGTCCGCTCGTAGCTGGCCTCGGTGTGCCCGACCGCCGCGACCACCCCGGAAGAACGCGCCGCCCGGATCAGTTCCAGGGCGCCGGGCAGTTCCGGCGCCACGGTGATCATCCGGACATGGCCCCGCCCGGCCTTCAGCCAGGCGTCGAACTCCGCGGTGTCCGGGTCGCGCAGCAGCTCGGGGTCGTGCGCCCCGCACTTGGAGCGGGCGATGAACGGGCCCTCCAAGTAGATTCCGGCCAGTTCTCCCGAGTCGCACAGGTCGGCCAGCGCCGAGACCTGGCGGAGCGTGTCCTCGGGGGTGGCCGCGACCAGGCCGCCGACCATGGACGTCACCCCGGCCCTGCGGTTGAAGGCCAGGATCTCCCGTACCCCCTCCGGGTCGGCCTCGGTGAAAGCATGCCCGGTGCCGCCGTGGATGTGCGTGTCGACCAGGCCCGGCGCGACGAGGCCTCCGCCGACGTCGTGCACGTCGCCCGTGCCGGGGTCACCGGTGCCGAGTCCGGCCACCGCGCCGTTCTCGATCCGGACCCACCCTTCGTGGATGCCGTCGGGGGTCACGACGCGCGCGCCGGTCAGGGTGAGGGGTGTCTGGGCCATAGGTGGGGTTCTCCCTGTGTCTGGGGCCGCCCGAGGTCGGGCGCTGGCCTCCGTGTGTCGTAAATTACAGCCGTGTGACCGGGCGGTTCGGAGGGGCTCGTCCGCGCGTCCGCCAGGCCGCGTATGCCCAGCAGAACGGCGTGATCCCGCTCCCTGGGACAGTTGTCCGCGAGGTGGACCGGCCCGCGAGGGGCCGCCGATCCGCGAGGAGAGGCGCCGGCACACATTGACGATAGCGGTCGGAGCGCTTCATTATGGAGGCATGTCCGCCGGTGAGCTGCTTGTCCAGCGCCTGCACGTCGATCTGAGACAGCAGGCGAGCGCGCTCTGTCGTAGCTAGCGCTTTGCGGGGCCCGCGCCCCGCGCCACGGGTATGTCCCGTGCCTCAGTGCCCTTACGCAGACACCGGACGCTCATCTCTCCCAACTGGGTCCCGGACCTTCAACCGGTCCGTATGAGCACCCCCGCATGAGCCGCCGCACACGAGCCCAGGACGACGAAGTCCCGCTCCGCCCCGGTTCATGGGGAACAACGGTCCTCCTCCGGTGTCAACGATTCCGATCACCGCCCCCCGTGTTCCTTCCGGTCGATCCCGGCTCGCTCTGACCGAACCCAGGAGTTCTTCGCATGACTCGCTTCACCGTGCTCGTCGCCGCTCCCCAGTCCCGCTCCTCCGTGCACACCGCCGCCCTGCGCGCCGCCTCCGAGGTCGCCGCCCGTGCCGGTGTCACGTCGGAGCCCGAGATCATCGACCTCGCCGAAATCGGCGCGGACCTGCTCACCGACTCCGCCCCGTCCGTCACCGACGCCTTGGAGAAGGTCGGCCGGAGCGACGTGCTCCTGGTGGCCTCGCCGCAGGTGCACGGAACCTACACCGGCCTGCTCAAGGTGTTCCTCGACCGCCTGCCCGAGCTGGGCCTGGGCCACACGGTCGCGGTCCCGCTGTCCGTCGTCGAGGACCTGCGCAACAGCCACGGCATCGAGGAGGACCTCCGCGTCCTCCTGGCCGACCTGGGTGCCTGGGTCGCCGAGCCGGGCCTGATCCTGGCCGCCGACGAGACCCATCAGCCCGAGAAGGTCGTGCGCGCCTGGGCCGAGTTGGCCGCTCCCGGCCTGCGCGAGGCCGTGTCGGTCGCTGCCTAGGCGCCGGTACCCGGTGCATCGCACGCAGGGCCCGCGTCCGAGAGTGTTCGGGCGCGGGCCCTCGGCCGTTCCGGGGCCCGCCCAGCAGGGCCTACCCGGCCGTTCCGGGGGCCTGCTCGGCCTTGGCGTTGGCGTCATGCCCGCGCAGCCTGCTCGTGTCGGCTTCGGCTTGGGCCACGTTGCCGCGGACCAGGACCACGACCACCAGTGTCAGCGCGAAACCGCCGACGCGCAGCGCCAGCGTGAGCGGGTCCTCGGGCAGCCGCTCGCCGAAGAGGATGGTGCCGACCACCACGACGAACACGTTGCCGACCACGTTGGCCACCGGCGCCGTGATGGAGGCGCGGGAGCGCTGCAGCGAGGTCTGGAAGAGCACGATGCCCACCGCCCAGCCCAGCGCGTACAGGTAGGGGTAGGGCGACAGTAGCGCCGGGACGATGGCTTGCCAGAAGCCGTTGTCGGCGAGCAGCCCGCCCAGCCCCTTGCCCTGGAGCCCGGCGCTGCCCTGTGCGAGGCCGGCGGCCGCGCCCATCGCGGCTGCGGACACGTACTTGCCCCGGCCCCCGGCGAAACCCATCGCGGCGACGCAGGCGACCACGGTGACCACGCTGACGGTGATCAGCAACGGGGTGTTCGCGCTGGTTCCGGTCTCCGAACCGTCAACGGTGGACAGGCTGAGTAGACCCAGCGCCACCGGCATGATGCCCAGTGCCACGTATTCGCCCTTGGTGATCCGCTCACCCATCACCAGCGTGATGACCAGCAGCATGGTGGCCACACCGGCGGCGAAGGCCGGTTGGGCCACCGAAACCGGGGCCAGGCCGAGGGAGACGATCAGGCCCACGCTGCCCAGCGCGGCGAAGAAGCAGCCGAACACCCACCGCGGATTACCCAGCAGTACCCTGGCGAGGTGGAGGGGCCGGTTGATCGAGATCGACTCGGAGCCGTGCAGCGCACGCTGTTCCACGGTCAGGCCGATCGTGTAGACCACTGCGGAGAGCAGCGCGACCAGGAGTCCGATCACGAGGAGGGGGCCTTTCGGCTCGGTACTGCGCGGCCCAACCGGGCCAGAAGGTTGACGGTCACCATATAACCAGTTCTAGTCTGGTCTGGCGAGCGTCTACCCCCTGGTCGCTCTACTGGGGGCAATGGTGCTCCGCTGCCGAACAGGAACTTGTAACTACCCGCATGGCGGCGGCGAGAGATGGGGCACCGTGCAGGACTCTGGAGAGGACGCCAGTTCCGAGGACGAGGACGTCCCCGGCGGCGACACCCCCGGGACCGGGGCCGCCGTCGAGCCGGAGGCCCCGGTGCGGGAAGACCGGTCCGCGCGGCAACGCCGATGGTGGACCGCTGACCACTGGCGCGGCCTCACCTGGCGCGATCTCGCCGCGCGGCGGCCCCGCTCCCGCTTCGAACCCGGGCCGCTGGGACTGCTCGGCGTCATGCTCTCCGCCATGGCCGTCACCCTGCTGCTCCTCCAGACCGGCTCCGGAGGGCTGAGCGGTGAAGAGGGCGAAGGCGCCGACGGCCCCGTCTCCGTCCCCGGCCCTCCTGACGGGGAGCTGCGGATCATGCTGGTGGGCAGTTCCATCACCCAGGGCAAAAGCGGCGACCACACCTGGCGCTACCGCCTGTGGTCGCACCTCTCGGACCAGGAAGTGGACTTCGACCTCGTCGGGCCCCATGACGACCTGTACTCCCTCGAGGACGAGGAGTCCGGCGACCACAGCTACGCCGAACCCGATTTCGACACGGACCACGCCGCCCGCTGGGGTGCCACCGCCCAAGACCTGTCCGATGACATCGCCCAGGTGGCCGCCGAGTACGAACCCCACTACGTGCTTTTGCTCGCCGGTACCGAGGACATCCTGGCCGGAGGCGGAGCCGATCACGCTTTGGACGGCATCGCCGAGACCGTCTCCACGGTCCGCGTGGTCATCGACGACGCCCGCTTCGTGGTCGGTGAGCTGCCCGCTGTGGAGGGCACAGAGGACGACGACCGGGCCAACGACGAGATCGGCCAGTTCAACATGGGCCTGGTCGATCTCGCCGGACAGCTCGCTTCGGAGACCTCGCCCATGGTCGTCGCCCAGGTCGCGGAGGACTACGACCCAGCCCGCGACAACCGGGACGCCACCAACCCCAATGTCCAGGGTGAGCACAGGATCGCCGCGGCCTTCGCCGACGCACTGGCCACACCGCTGGGGGTGGGGGAGGAGTATCCGAGGCCGCTGCCCGACCTTGCCGCGGAGCAGCTCGACGCCCCCGAGCCCGACTATGAGGAGACCGGTGACGGTCTGCTGGTCACGTGGGACGACGTGCCGGGAGCCACCGACTACCAAGTGGTGCAGCGCAGGGTGGAGCCGGAACCGGACGACGCCATGGTGGTGCCCGCCGACGTCGAGAGCGACGGCGATGAACGCTCCCTGACGGTGGGGTCGCTCCTCAGCGGGGCCCGCTACGAGTTCGTCGTGGTCCCCTTCCGGGGCGGCGACGAGGGAACCGGGTCCGAGCCCCTCCAAGTGGCGTGGGACGACGACCCGCCGTCGGGCCCCTCCTGGGTACGGGTTCTCGACGACGGGGCTGCCGTGCAGTGGGAGGACGTGGAGGAGGCCGGGCACTACGAAGTGTGGGCCCGGCGGCTGGAGTGCCGGGAGACAGACGACCTCCGCAGGCCTCGGGAACCCCAGGACGGGGCTTCCACGGCCGACCACGAGGACGCCCCGGCAGACGGCGAGGAGACACCGCGGCCGACACCGTCGGAGCCTCCGCCCTCACTCGATCCGCCGGACGGTCCCGACGAACCCGCCAGTCCCGACCCCCCGAGCGGGCCGGACTGTGTGCCCGTGGACGGTGACGGCCCGGGTGAGGGGGACGGCTGGCACACGCTCGGCTCCGCCGGTGAGAGCACGAGCTGGGACGTCACGGTCTCCGGTCCGCACGAGATCGTGATCCGCTCGTACCGCGACTACGTCGAGGGCGGGTATTCCGGCAGCGTCTACCTCGCGGGCCGCTGATGGGCCCCCTCTCCCGCTGGTTGCCTTGGGCGGTGGGACTGGTCGCGGCGGTGCTCGCGTTGGGCCCCGCCCTCGGCCCCGGTTACGTACTCCGCTACGACATGCTCTTCGTCCCCGACCTGTCGCTGGCATCCGTGCTGGCCGGTGCCGACGGGTTTCCGCGGGCCATTCCGAGTGACGCCGTTGTGGCGGCGCTGTCCCTCGTCCTGCCGGGCCATGTGGTGCAGACCCTCGCCCTGCTGGCGGTGTTCACCTTGGGTGCGGCGGGTGCCTTCCGGCTGATGACGCGGCTGGTGTGCGCCACGGGACCGGTGCCCGCGGCCGTGGTGGCGGCGGGTGCGGCCGCCGGGGTCGCCTACGTCTGGAACCCGTTCGTGGCCGAGCGCCTGCTCCTGGGACAGTGGGCGGTTCTGCTGGGTTACGCCGGGCTGCCGTGGGCACTGCTGGCGGTGGTCCGGATGGCTTCCGCACGACCCCTGGCGGGCCTGGCCGGGCTGGTGTGCTCGCTGGTTCCCGCGGCGATCGGGGGGTTTTCCTCCGTGCTGCTGACCGCTCTCACCACGGGTCCGCAGGTCCTGGCCGGGCCGCACCGGTGGCGCTGCGCCGGGCTGCTCGCGCTAGGCCTGGTCCTGGTGTCCCTGCCGTGGCTGGTCCCTTCGCTCTCCAGCGGCGCGGCCACGGACCCTGCTGGGGTGGAGGCCTTCGCGGCCCGAGCGGACACTCCCTTCGGTGTCCTCGGGTCCCTGGTGGCGCTGGGCGGAGTGTGGAACGCGGGCGCGGTGCCGCCCGGTTACGGCGAACCGGTGACGGCGCTGGCGCGGTTGCTGCTGTGCGCGGTGGCGCTCCTCGGTTGGGCGTGGTGGCTGCTGCGCTCCCGCCCGGCCGTAGGCGCGGGGCTGTCGGTGTCGGCGGCGGTGGGCTTCGGTATCGCGGTCCTGGGGGTGTTCGCTCCGGGGCAGGACCTGTTGGCCGCCCTGATCGAAGTGTGGCCGGGCTTCGGTCCACTGCGCGACGGCCAGCTGTACCTCGCGCCGCTCTCCCTGGTTCAGGCTCTCGGTCTGGGCGCGGTGGTGCTGTGGTTGTTGCGGGCGCTGCCGGGCCGTGCCGGGACGGATCCCGTTTCCCCGGGCCGGACCGAGCCGAACCATGGCCTGCCGGGCCGGGGGAAGCCCTCGGGGGTGCCTCTGTGGCGTGCGGTGGCCGTGGTGTTCTCTGTGTGCGCGCCCGTGGTGGTGCTGCCGGGCCTGTTGTGGGGTGCGGGCGGCAGACTGGCCCCGGTGGAGTACCCGGAGGCCTGGCTGGCGGCACAGGAGGCGGTGGCCGCGGACGATCGCTCTGGCGCGGTGCTGGTGCTGCCGTGGAGCGCCTATCGCGGCCTGGAGTGGTCCGGTGAGCCGGAGGTGGTGCTCGACCCGGCGACCAAACTGTTCGACCGCCGCACCCTCTGGAACGACGACCTGAGCGTCGGTACGCCGGACGGCGGAGCGGTCGTGGTGACCGGTGAGGACGCCCGAGCCCGTGAGGCGGCCGCGCTGCTCGAACCGGACCCCGAAACCGGCCTGCCCGCGGCGGCGGCCGACCGCCCCGACGACCTCGCGGAGCTCTTGGGTGGCCTGGGGGTGCGGTACGTGGCGGTGTCGGCCGCGGTTGATAACCGGTTCTGGTCTGCCGCCGAGGGTTTGTCACCGGTGGTCGAAGACTCCGACTTGACCCTGTTGGAAGTGCAGGAACAGCACATCAATGGGAACAAAGACGACATTTTGGGCTTGGAAGTTACCGGGGGGTTAGTTACAGTTGGGGCAATCATCTGGTCTATAGCTAGATCAGGTTCTAGTCTCGGGTTCCAGCGTCCCCAACCCAGACCGGACAGGGGCACGCGGAAGGAGATCCCCAAGTGATCAAAGTAATCGCCGCCTGCGTGATCGGCGCGGCTCTGGCGGGGGGTGCCACCGTGGTGGCCACCAACCTCGCCACCGAGTCGACCGCAACCGCGGAACCGGTGAACGAAACCCTCTACAACTACGGCGACCGCTAGAGCGCAACGCTCAGGGTCGCCGTGTTCGGCAGAGGGTGGGCGCCCCGCCGCCAGCGGGGCGCCTCCCTCCGACTCCCCTCGCGGCCGCATCCCCACGGCGGCCGCCCACCCCTAAAGACGTCCGGCCGAAGGGCCAGTTCGGCGTGCGCTGAGCGCTTCCCTGGAGTGCTTGCGCATCGTGCTCATTCACGTGCTGAAAGTAGTCGAACTCGGGTCCCGTGCCGGGCACCGCGCGGAAGGAGAGCGTGTGGTCTTCCAGAAGGTCCCTCACCGGGTGGAGCCCGGCCTCCCCACGATCACCCCCGCCCCGGCCGCGATTCCCGCCCCCGCTCAGGCGGAGGCCGACGACCCGGCGACCTCCGAACCCGTGACGGTGCGCGACCCGGCCGACCCCGGGCCCCGCCTCGACGGGACCCGGATCGTCATGATCAACTGGCGCGACCCCTGGCAGTCCACCGCCGGCGGGGCCGAGGAGTACGCCTGGCGCATCAGCCGCCACCTTGCCGAACGCGGCGCCATCGTCACCTTCCTGACCGGTCGGGAGCCCCACCAGGCCCGTGTCGAGACCGAGGACGGAATCGTCATCCGCCGTATGGGGGGCAAGTTCACCGTCTACCCGCGCGTGATGGCCTGGCTCGTCCTCTGGAGACGCGAATACCACCTCGCCTTCGACTGCATGAACGGCATCCCCTTCTTCTCCCGCCTCGTCCTGCGCCGCGCCACCAAGGTCGTCAGTGTGGTCCACCACGTCCACGACCTGCAGTTCAACGCCTACTTCTCTGCGCCGCTGGCTTGGTTCGGCCGCTTCGTGGAGTCCACCGTCGCCTCCCGCGTCTACCGGAACTGCACCACCGTCACGGTCTCCGAGTCCTCGCGCGCCGCCATGCGGGACAAACTCGGCTGGCGCGCGCCCATCGAGATCATCCACAACGGGGGAGTCTCCGCCCCCTCGGACCTGGCCGCCGGGCCCCCGCTGGACACCGCTCCCGCAGTGGTCAGCCTCGGCCGCCTCGTCGTGCAGAAGCGCGTCTCCAGGGTCGTCGACCTCGCCCGTTCCCTCGGCGACGAGCACCCCGGCCTGCGCGTGCACATCATTGGACGCGGTCCCGAAGGCGAACACCTCGCTGAACAGGTCGGCCGGGACGGGACCGACGACCTCGTCGACCTCCACGGATTCCTCCCCGAGGAAGACAAGAACGCGGTCCTGTCCTCCTGCCGCCTGCACGTCACCGCCTCAGAGTTCGAGGGGTGGGGGCTCACGGTCATCGAGGCCGCCCGGCTCGGCGTGCCCACCGTGGCCTACGATGTGGACGGACTTCGCGATTCGGTCCGCGACGGAGAAACCGGGTGGCTCGTCCGCGAAGGCGAGGCCCTCGAGGACGTCGTCTCCCGCGCGCTCAAGGAACTGTCCGACCCCCGGAGGGCCGAGGAGGTCCGGTGCGCTTGCCGCGCCTGGGCGTCCCAGTTCACCTGGGAGGCCAGCGGCGCGCGGATGACCCGGCTCGTCGCCGCCGAACTCGGCACCGGCACCCCCAAAGACACCCCTGACCCGGCAGCAGGCAAGAAAGCGAAGATGTGACTTCGGCGGAATCCACCGCCAGGCGTGAACCGGAGGATTCCAGAGCACCGACCGCCACCGGCGGAGTGGACGAGAAGCTGTTGGCGCGGCTCAAGGTCCTCGCGGTGTGTCTGCTCCTGGGAGCACTGGCGGCGAGCATCGACCCCGGCAGGATCGTCAGCGACACCAAAATCGACCTGACGATCAACCCACTGGGGTTCATGGAGCGTGCCCTCCACCTGTGGGACGCCTCCTACTTCGGGCAGATCCAGAACCAGGCCTACGGGTACTTCTTCCCGAACGGCCCGTTCCACCTGCTGTTCGAGGTCCTCGGCATGCCCGAGTGGCTCATCCAGCGCCTGTGGATGGCGGTCCTGCTCATCGCCGCCTTCGTCGGGACCTACAAGGTGGCCGAGGCCCTGGGCCTGGGAACGGTCAACACCCGGATCCTCGCCGGTGTCGCCTACGCGCTCGCCCCACGCGTGCTCACCCTGCTCTCGTACAACTCCGCCGAGCTGCAGCCCATGCTGCTCATGCCGTGGATCCTGCTGCCCCTCATCCTCGGCGCCAAGCACGGCTATTCGCCGGCGCGCATGGCCCTGCTCTCGGGCCTCGCCTTCCTCATGTGCGGCGGTACCAACGCCGCCTCCGAGCTGGCCGTCCTGGTCGTTCCGGGCCTCTACCTGCTCACCCGCGCGAACGGGCCGCGCAAGTGGCGGCTCATCCTCTGGTGGTCGGGCGCGCTCGTGCTCGCCGCGTTCTGGTACATCGCCCCGCTGCTCATCATGTCGCGGTACGTGTACTCGTTCATGCCCTACACCGAGGACGCCGCCGTCACCACGGGGATCACATCCCTGCTCAACTCCCTGCGCGGCACCTCCAACTGGATGGGCTTCCTGCCGGACATGGGCAACACCGCCCTGCCCTCCGGAGCCGAACTCTCCCTCACCCCTTGGCTGGTCGCGGTCACCTCGCTGGTCGCCGGGCTCGGCCTCGCGGGACTGATCAACCGGCGCACCCCCGAACGCCTCTTCCTCATCACCACCCTCCTGGTCGGCACCGCGATCGTCGTCGCGGGCTTCACCGGGGCGCTCACCGGACCCTTCGCGCCCTTCATGCGCGAGCTGTTCGACGGCGCCCTCTCGCCCTTCCGCAACATCCACAAGTTCGACGCCCTCATCCGCTTGCCCATCGTCCTCGGCCTGGCGCACCTGCCCGTCGTGGTTGCCCGGGACTGGGCCGACCGGCGCGGACCAGGGGCGGTGGTCAGGGTCAGGAAGGCGGTAGCCGGTGCCAGCGCATCCGTGTTCCTGGTGACACTCGCGCCCATCGCCACCGTCGGCATCGCGCCTCAGGGCGGATTCGAGGAGATCCCGGACTACTGGCACGAGGCCGTGGACTGGCTGGAGGACCGCAACGATGAGCGCGGCATGACCATGGCGCTGCCGGGCTCGGCCAGAGGCGAGTACGAGTGGGGCCGCCCACTGGACGAACCCATGCAACCACTGCTCTCCGGGGCCTGGACCAACCACCAGATCATCCCGTGGGGCTCCGCCGGTGTCTCCCGGATCAGCCACGAGATCGACCAGCGGGTCTCCTCGGGCCGCGGATCCGAAGGACTCGCGGACACCCTCGCGCGCCTGGGCGTCACCCACCTGGTCGTCCGGAACGACCTCCAGCGTGTGGAGAACAACGGCGGCTGGCCCGCCCGCGTCCACCAGTCGCTCCAGGGCTCGCCGGGCGTCAACGAGGTGGCCGAGTTCGGGCCGGCGGTCGGCTCCTTGGACCACCAGTCCGCCTCCCAGTGGTTCGACCAGCCCTACCCGTCCCTCAGCATCTACGAGGTCGCGGACGCCGCACCCCAGGTGGGCACGGTCCCCTCCGAGGAGGCCCTCCGGGTCACCGGCGGCCCCGAATCCGTCCTGCACATGGCCGAACAGGGCCTGGTCAACGACGACCGGCCGATCCTCCTCGGCGACGACCCCGGTGCGGAGGCCATCGCCGCCGAGGACACGATCGTGACCGACACGGTCCGCCGACGCGAGGTCGTCTACTCCGACGTGCGCCGCAATGTCTCGGCCACCATGACCGAGGACCAGGAGCTGGAACGCGGCGTCCCAGCGCCCGACATCATGGATCCCGCCTGGGAGGAGTACGTCTCCCACGCCGAGGACCAAGGCATCGCTGAGGTCACCGCCTCCACCTCCGAGGCCGGGGTCGAGGCCCGGGCCAGCGACCGGGACCCGGGCCACGCCCCGTACGCGGCCTTCGACGACGACGTCAACACCGCCTGGCGGTCCAGCGCCTTCGAGGGCGCCCTCGGCCAGTGGATCGAGGTCGAGTTCACCGAACCCCGCGATCTCAGCGGGCTGAACGTGGCCTTCGAACAGCTGCCGGGAGAGCCGCCGCCCTCGAACGTCACCCTCATCACCGACAACGGCCGGTCCGAGGCGGCCGTAGCCGAGACCGACGAACCGCAGGAGCTCAGCGCCCCGCCGGGGGAGACCAGTTCACTGCGGATCCAGGTCGACGAACTGGCCTGGGAACCGGAGTACCGCTTCGGTACCCGAGTGGGCATCACCGCGGTCTCGATCCCCGGGCTGGAGGTCTCCCGCACCCTCGACGTGCCCGGGCCGACCGACGCCGGCGGTCTGCTCTTCACCGGCTCGACGGGCACCGCACCCGGCTGCATGGAGGGTTCGCACGTGTGGGTGTGCAATCCCGAACTCGAGGTGAGCGGCGAGGACGCAAGCAAGCTCGACCGCACCTTCGAACTCTCCTCCGAGGCGGCGGCAGCGCCCCATCGGATCTCCGGGGAAGTGGTCCTCACCGATCCCCGCGAGGCGGAGAACGCCGCCAACCGGGCGAGCGGCTTCCCGCACGTCACCGGTTCCTCCACGGCTGTCCAGCACCCTGCCGCCATGGGGCGCGGCGCGCTCGACGGCGAGGAGAGCACGGTCTGGTATCCGGACCCGGAGGAGAAGAACCCCTGGCTCGACATCGAGCTGGGCAGCCAGACCACCGTGGACCACATGGAGGTCGACTTCCCCAGGGCGGACAGCGTCATGCGGCCGATCAAGGTGACGGTCGAGGGCGATGACACCGTCCGCGAGGGCTGGCTCGACGGTAGCGGAAGGGTCGACTTCGCCGAGCTGACCGCCTCGTCCCTGCGGGTCACCTTCGAGCGTCCCGAGGGCCAGGCCCTGGAGATCGGCAGCATCGATCTGCCCGGTGTGCCCGCGGTGGACCCGCTCCCCGAAGGAGACGCCTCCACGACCTGCGGGCTCGGCCCCGCCCTGAGGGTCAACGACCAGCGGGTGGAGACCCGCATCAACGACGGCACCCTCGAGGACCAGCTCACCGGTGGAACCGTGGGTTACGAGACCTGTACCGACCTGGAGTTGACCGAGGGAGAGAACCACGTCGTCGTCGACCCGGGCAACCGGTACCAGGTGCGCTCGGCGCTGGTGGAGTCCACCGACGAGGGGATCGCCGAACGTCCGGCCGTCGATATGGCCGAGGTCGACACCCTCCACTCGTGGGGGGCGAGCGAGCGCAGCTTCGACGTGGAAGCCGACGAGGACAGCCTGCTCGTGGTCAACGAGAACTTCAACGACGGCTGGGAGGCCACGGTCGAGGGCGGCGACGGTCCGCTGGAGCCGGTGCGCTTGGAAGGCTGGAAGCAGGCCTGGGAGCTGCCGGAGGGCACCGCAGGCACCGTCACCCTGAACTACACCCCGGACACCGTCTACCACCGCGTGCTGGCCGTGGGAGGGGTGCTGGCGACCCTGCTCGTGGTCCTGGCCCTGTGGCCCCGCCGCTGGCTGCCCGGCGCGAAGCGGACGGCCTCCGAACCATCGCGCGGGGCGCGCGACCTGCCCGAGGCGGGGTCCGGTTGGCTGTCGCGCCGGGCAGTGCTGCCGCTCGGCCTGGCCTACGGGGTGTGGATCGCCGGCTGGGCCGGTGCGGCCGTGGTCGGCGCGATCCTCCTGGCCATCTGGTGGCTGGCGCGCCGGGCACCCAGCGGACTGCGCCACGCGAAACCGGGCAAGCCCTCCATGGGCGGGCGGATGCTGCCGCACCTGGCCGGTCCCTGGGTGGTCACGGTCTCGCTGGCCCTGGCCGGACTCACGTCGGCCGCGGGGACGTACCTGGCCCTGCACATGCCCTTCCACGACGTCACGGAGACCTTCGGGACGGCTCTGCGCACATGGGTTCCGCAGATCCTGTGCCTGCCCGCGATGGCCCGACTCGTGCTCGCCCTCGGCCAGCGCGGGGAGGAGGACGAACCGCCCTCCGCGGAGCAGTCCTCAGCTGGCGCGACCACGAGCGTCGCCGACGAGGGGCCTGCACCCGCCGAGCGGAGGCCCGGAGCCGACCCTGACACGGACGGAGATCCGGACCAGGAGCTGGACGGGGAACCGGACCGGGACCCGGACGGCAACCCGCTCCGAGACCCGGACGAAGAGCCGGGCGGGGCCTGGCACGACGTCGAGGAGGTCCGCAGGTGAGTATGGTCTCGCAGGTCGGACGGGCTCCCGACAAGGAAGTGGAGCCCTGGCGCCCGGACCGGGTGCGCCGCCTCCCCAAGGGGACCTTCCTGGTTGCGGCTGGCGCGTTCCTGATCACCCTGGCGCTGTTGCTGCCCCTCTACGTACACGACCGGGTCGTTCTGCTGCCGGCGGAGGCCTCCTTCGACCTGACCATGGTCGACGACGAGGCCAGCTATCTCGACACCTCCACCTGGACCCCGGTGGAGAGCGCGGAACTGTCGCGCACCACCCGGGTGGACGCCACCGCGCACGGCTCGGACTGGGCGGCTTGGGAGATGACGGTGAACTCCTCCGTCGCCGAGGAGGTCATCGACCACTGGAGCCGTCGCGTCATCGTCAACCGGGAGACCGCGCGCGCGGTCAACTGCTGCGGCGAGCACGTCGACGGTGACCGCGCGGTCCGCCAAGCGGGGCTGGTGCTCAACTGGCCGCCCGGGGTGTCCGAGGACGACCACTCCTTCTACGACGCCGAAGTGCGCGCCGCTCCCTCGGTCGAGTTCACGGGCGAGGACGAGGTCGCCGGGCTGGCGGTACGCGAGTACACCCAGCACGTCGAGTCCACTCAGGTGCCCGAGTCCGCCCGGGACGTCCCCACCGCCCTGTTCCAATCGGGAGCCGAGGGCACGGTCAGCGCGACGCGCTGGATGGAGGCCGAGCGCACCTTCTGGGTCGAGCCGCGTACCGGCACCGTGGTGAACATGGACGAGCACCGGATAGAGAGCCTGCGGCCGCAGAACGGTTCCGGCGAGGTGGCCCTGATCGACGCCGAGCTCACCCTGGACGACGGGCATGTCTCCGGCCTCACCCAACAGGCCAGGGCCCGCTCCCTGCTGCTCCAGGGCCTGGACGTCTGGGCTCCCTGGAGCCTGGGACCGCTCGGCGCGGTCATGGTCCTCGCCGGATTCCTGAAGGCTTGGCGGGCCCGGCCCTCCGGAGGAGAGGGCGCCGCGCCGGAAAGCGCCTCGGCGGAGAACTCCGCACCCGAGAGGGCTGAGGCTGTCGATGCCACGCCCGAGAGAGCCGGGGCCGCCGACGCCGCGCACGAGGGGAGCTGACGAGCGCGATCCGGGCCCGCGGCGTAGAATTCGGCGCATGTGCGGTCGTTATGCCCAGTCCAGGAACGTGGACCAGCTGCAGTTCGCCTTCGACCTCCCCGAGGAGACCCTGGGGGAGCAGGGCGAACCGCGTGCCTGGCCGCCCTTGGACGAGGTGGGGCCGGACTACAACATCTCGCCTGGCCGCACCGTCTACGCCGTGCTCGGCCCGCCCCCGAAAGCGGACGTCGCGGGGGAGCAGGGGCCGCGATCCCTGCACACGCTGCGCTGGGGGCTCGTGCCCTCCTGGGCCAAGGACCGCAACATCGGCTACCGGATGATCAACGCGCGGAGCGAGACCGTCGCGGACAAGCCCGCCTTCCGGGCTGCCTACCGGCGCCGCCGCTGCCTGCTGCCGGCCGACGCCTACTACGAGTGGCAGCTGGTCAACAAGGACGGCACCGCCTCGGCCAGTACGTCGCCCGCCACCGACCCCCAGCACAAGAAGCGCAAGTCCAAGGCGGACAAGAAGCCGTACTCCATCCACTACTCCGACGGAGAGCCGCTCGCTCTGGCCGGGATCTTCGAGCGCTGGCGGGACCCCGAGGTGCCGGACGAGGACGATCCCGCCGCCTGGCTCTGGTCCTGCGCCGTCATCACCACCGAGGCCGCGCCCGATCTCGCGCACATCCACGAGCGCATGCCGGTCGTGGTGCCCGCCGACGGCTGGTCCTCCTGGCTCGACCCCGCCTCGGGCCCCGACGACCTGGCCCACCTGATGGCGCGGACTCCGGTGGACCGGTTCGCGGTCGACGAGGTCTCCACTGACGTCAACAGCATCAAGAACAATCGTCCTGACCTGCTGGAGCCCGTCGCCGCTGGGGGATCTGACGAAACGGAGACACTTTTCTGACTCCTGTGTGGGTGGACAGGCCGGGGGACGGCCTGTGTATGGTGTGCGAGGCCACAGGGGAGTGCTAACCCCACGGCTTCGGGCCGGGCGTATCGCCCGCCCAAACCGCACGGACGTGCGCACATGTGAATACGAAACGCGGGAGCTCGCGCCTTGGCGGGCTGAGAGGGCGACTCGACGGTGTCGCCGACCGCAGAACCTGTTCGGGTAATTCCGACGTAGGGAGGCATGCCATGACGGCTCTTGACGGTCGTGAAGTTTCCACCACTGAAGAGCACACGGTGACCACTGGCCCCATCATGGGATCCCGCAAGGTCTACCGGGAGATCGACACCCCCGAAGATCTCACGCTCCGCGTCCCCGGGCGCCGGGTGGAACTCAGCAACGGCAGCCACTTCGACCTGTACGACACCTCAGGTCCGTACACCGACGACTCCGCCACCATCGACGTCCACCGGGGACTGCCCCAGACCCGCCTGGACTGGACCCTGGACCCCGTGAACGGCTCGGTCAGCCAGCTGGCCTACGCCAAGGCCGGGATCACCACCCCCGAGATGCGCTTCGTGGCCGCCCGAGAGGGCATGGACCCCGAGTTCGTCCGTGAGGAGGTGGCGATCGGCCGCGCGGTCATCCCGGTCAACCGCAACCACCCCGAGTCCGAGCCGACCATCATCGGCAAGAAATTCCTGGTGAAGATCAACGCCAACATCGGCAACTCCGCGGTCACCTCCTCGGTGCCCGAAGAGGTCGAGAAGATGGTGTGGGCCACCCGGTGGGGCGGCGACACCGTGATGGACCTGTCCACCGGCAAGCGCATCCACGAGACCCGTGAGCGCATCATCCGCAACTCACCGGTGCCCGTCGGTACCGTCCCGATCTACCAGGCCCTGGAGAAGGTCGACGGCGACCCCACCAAGCTCACTTGGGAGATCTACCGAGAAACCATCATCGAGCAGGCCGAGCAGGGCGTGGACTACATGACGGTCCACGCGGGCGTCCTGCTCCGCTACGTGCCGCTGGCAGCCCGCCGCGTCACGGGCATCGTCTCGCGCGGTGGTTCCATCATGGCCGCCTGGTGCCTGGCCCACCACAAGGAGAGCTTCCTCTACACCCACTACGAGGAACTCTGCGAGATCTTCCGCCAGTACGACATCACCTTCTCCCTCGGTGACGGCCTGCGCCCCGGCTCCATCGCCGACGCCAACGACGAGGCCCAGTTCGCCGAACTGCGCACCCTCGGCGAGCTCACCCACATCGCCCGCGCCCACGACGTCCAGGTGATGATCGAGGGCCCCGGCCACGTCCCGATGGACAAGATCAAGGAGAACGTGCGCCTGGAAGAGGAGCTGTGCGGCGAAGCGCCGTTCTACACGCTCGGCCCCCTGGCCACGGACGTCGCGCCCGGCTACGACCACATCACGTCGGCGATCGGGGCCGCCCAGATCGGGTGGTACGGAACCGCGATGCTCTGCTACGTCACTCCCAAGGAGCACTTGGGGCTGCCCAACCGCGACGACGTCAAGACCGGCGTCATCACCTACAAGCTCGCCGCCCACGCCGCCGACATCGCCAAGGGCCACCCCCGGGCGCAGGAGTGGGACGACGAACTCTCCAAGGCGCGATTCGAGTTCCGGTGGCGGGACCAGTTCAACCTGTCCCTGGACCCCGAGACCGCCCAGTCCTTCCATGACGAGACACTTCCCGCGGAACCGGCCAAGACCGCGCACTTCTGCTCCATGTGCGGGCCCAAGTTCTGCTCGATGAAGATCTCCCAGGACGTGCGCAAGTACGCCGCGGAGAACGGCCTCGACACCGTCGAGGCCATCGAGAAGGGTATGGCGGACAAGTCCGCGGAGTTCGCCGAGGGCGGCAACCGCGTCTACCTGCCCCTCGTCGACCAGAAGGACTAAATGGACTAAGCAGCGCGGGCCCGCCGCCCGGTCGGGGATGGCGGGCCCGTCGAGCCTGTGTCAAGGTGAAGTCCCTCCTCCACCGAAAGGCGCCGATGGAACTCCTGGAAGCCGATGTCGCGATCACCGTTTCCATCTTCGGCTTCTTCGCCTTCGTGTGGTTCGGATGGGCCCAGGAACGTCCACCGTCGCAGCGGACGCGCTGGTGGCTCGCTGGAGGCGCGGTGGCCGGCCTGTTGCTGTCGGTCTTCGGGGGGATCCGCACCGGAGCGGCCGAGGATGACCCTTCCCTCTATGAGGGAGGCGCGATGGGCCTGTTCTACATCGTCGTCGGCCTGGAGTTCGGCCTCGCCGCCCTCGGCGCGATCATCCTGGTGATCGTCAGACGCCAGGAGTTCATCGCCCCCTGGATCTGCCTCGTGGTGGGCGTGCACTTCTTCCCGCTCGCACCCCTGCTGGGCAACGCGGCCCTGTACGTGCTCGCGGCCCTGCTGACGGTGTGGCCCTTTGTCGCGGTGCGCGTCGCGCAGCGCCGCGATCTCTCCACCAGCTTCATGACCGGGGTCGGGGCCGGTTCCTGCCTACTGTTCTTCGCGCTCCTCAGCACCGTGGGCCTCCTCCTGGCCGGAGCTTGACCCGTCCCGGAACGCCTGGGCTGCTGCCGCCCTCCGTCCCGCGGGGCGCCCGGCGGGCAGGCAGACCGTCCGGTTCGCCGCGGCCGACGGCGTCCGTCCGGGGGGTCAGCTCCGCTTGAGGGCGCTGGCCACCAGGTGGACGCCGACGTAGTCGTCGGAGTCGGCGGCGTGCAGCTCCATCTCCACCAGCCGGGCCATCGACCTGGGGTCGCGGGCCAGCATCATCTCCACGGTCGAGGCCGACAGAACCGTGCGCGGTTTGATCCACTCCAGTTCCAGCCCGGCTTCGGTGACCATCTCGGTGAGCTGCTCGGCGGTGAAGCAGCGGGTGATCGAGCCGTCCGGCCAAGGCACCAGGAGCACGTCCGCGCTGGGCGCGTGGCTCAGCTCCGGCCAGTAGTCCTGTTCGGCGAGCAGCGCCATGCCGAGGACCACCGAATCCACGGTGAGCAGGGCCCGGCCGCCCGGGCGCAGGACGCGTGCGACCTCCGCCATCGTCGACTCGGTGGCCAGCTGCCTGGAGAACACCCGGTTGTCGGCGATGACCCCGTCGAAGGACTCCGGCGTGAAGGTACGGAGGAAGGCGGAGTCGCCGACCACGTGCCGCAGCCGACCCCGGGGGGACGACGGGGGCGGCACCACGGCGCGGCCGTTCACCAGGGTGAGGGGCCGCCGCATCGCCAGGTCCGCGGAGGGGAGCAGGGTGACGACGTCGTGCCCGGCGGCGACGGCCCGGGGCGTGCCCTGGAAGTCCGGGCTGGACAGGTCGAGCAGCCGGGAGGGGGTGGGCGGCAGCCACCGGGTGATCTGGGTTTCGGCGACCGCCCAATAGAACCGCCAGTAGTCCGAGAGCCGGTCTGTGGTGGCGAACTGTGCCGCTGGTGATCGGGGGCGGTCGGAGGCCGGAGTCGAGGACGGTCGCACGTGCACTCCTCTCCCATCCTTCAAAGGGTCCTACCCGCACTCTGCCATGCCTCACCTTCACCGGCTGAGCTAAACGACAAAGTTCCGGACGGAGGGGGCCTTGGTCTCGGCCGAGAGTGGAATCACTCGGGGGAGGCCGTTGTTGTCAACGGCACCGTCCGAGGAGTAGGTGCTCGGGAGGGTGTTCGCGAAACGCGAGACAGGGAAGGGGTTGGGTTCAGAGCATGCCGACTGCCGGTGCGTGCCTTGAGCGCGAGGAATCCGGATCGACGACGCACGGCGTCGATGCGGAGGTCCAGGTTGTGGGACCGTATCGTTGGGGTATGGACGCCCCACCCGGGACCAGCGCGAGGAGGCCGAAGGGCTTGGACCAGAGCCAGGAGACAGCCGAGGAACGGGGCGAGCGGTTCGAGAGGGACGTGCTTCCCTTCCTCGACCAGCTCTACTCGGCGGCGCTGCGCATGACTCGCAACCCCGCTGACGCCGAGGACCTCGTCCAGGAGACCTTCGCCAAGGCGTTCGGCTCCTTCCACCAGTTCAAGGCGGGGACGAATCTCAAGGCGTGGTTGTACCGCATCCTCACGAACACCTTCATCAACTCCTACCGGAAGAAGCAGCGGGAGCCGAAGCAGGCCGGTACCGAGGACGTCGAGGACTGGCAGCTGGCACAGGCCGCGTCGCACACCGCGGCGGGCCTGAAGTCGGCTGAGGCCGAGGCGCTCGAACACCTCCCCGACAGTGACGTCAAGCGCGCACTGCAGGAGCTGCCCGAGGACTTCCGGATCGCGGTGTACCTCGCCGACGTCGAGGGCTTCGCGTACAAGGAGGTCGCCGAGATCATGGGCACCCCCATCGGAACGGTCATGTCCCGCCTGCACAGAGGGCGGCGGCAGTTGCGTTCCCACCTTGAGGAGTACGCGGTGGACCGCGGCTTCCTCTCGGCGGCGCGCGCGGCGGAGACCGCCGGAGCTGTCGCTTCGGGACCGTCCGCCGGCGGGCGGGCACAGGTGAGTGGGTCGGATCGAGGAGATCGGCAATGAGCGGCGGCGACGACAAGTCGGAGGCGGACACCCCGTGCAGCGAGGTGCTCGACAAGATCTACACCTATATCGACGGTGAGCTCGACGAGAGCAACTACGCCGAGGTGAGGGCACACCTTGACGGGTGCAGCCCGTGTCTGGACGAGTACGGCCTCGACGAAGCGGTGAAGAAGCTCGTCGCCAAGCACTGCGGATGCGATCCGGTCCCCCTGGACCTGCGTGACAAGGTCCTCGGGCGCCTGGCCGAGGCGCGCAACGAGCAGCTGGCCCGCGAGGCCCGGGCCGACTCACCGGGGGCGCCTGCCTGACGGACGATCGGCCGCGATGCGGTGGCGAAGGCTGGAATTCCAGCCTTCGCCACTTTTTTGTGCTTGATGGTGCCTTGTTCGATTCTGGTGTGATGTGCGCGATTTGCGTGCTTTTGTGGATTGTGTTCGGACTGTTCTTTTGTCCATGGGGGTTTTGGTCACTGGGGTGCCCGGCGGGTGGTTCCGAGGGGCTCTCGACACGCCCGGTCCGGTGAGATGGTTTTCAACCGTGACCGAGTCGGAATGAATTTCCTGTGGTCGCTCCCGGAATGTTTCACTTGCTTACCATGAGTAGTCGCTCCTGCTGGTTCCGGAGGGTTGGCCCATCGGGAGCGCCGGAGTAAGGCGCGGTCTGCCTCTCATGCCGAACACCCTGTGGTTACTCTATGTAGTGGACTAGAATTGCTAATTGAATTAGTAATTCCGTACTTCGGAACTTTCTGCCCCTGTTGGTCCCCGAAGGGCCTTCGGTTCGGGTTGGTGGTAATCGGGAGGGTGTTGTTGCCCGTTAAACTGGATGCCTTATCCAGCGAATGGGGCAATTTGCGCGGCGTGCTCGGAGGATGGGGGCGCCGCGTCGGGGAGAAGGGGACTGCGATGCTCGTCAGTATGTACGGCGCCATGATGGCCGCGATTTTGGTGGCTTCCACTTTTCACGGATGGTCCTGGTGGTAGAACAGAACCGGTGAAACCATGACAGTCCGGTCGTCGTCGGTGGGGGGTGAACGGGGGTGCGGGCTCTTCCAGGGGGCGCGCGTGTCTACGTCGGAATCATCGTTGTCAGTGCGGTCACCATCGTGCTCATCGGGCCCTACTCGGGCATCGATCTGGGGACCCTGGCGATCATCGCGGTTCTCTTCGTCGTCGCGGAGTCGATCAGCACACACGTCGTCGTCGACGTCAAGGAAGCCGGGATCTCACCGAGTTCGGCCGTGGCTCTGGCCGCCGTCGTCCTGGTCGGACCCGCCGGTGCGGCGGTGGTCGGTTTCGCCTCCTGCTTGGCGTTGCGCAGGCAGGGTCCGGTCAAACGGGCCTTCAACGGGGCTCAGTTCGCACTGGCGGCCTACGGCGCCGGACACGTCTACCTCATGCTTGGCGGCACCGTGGGGGTGCCTGGACAGTCGGACTTCCCCGACATCGTGCTTCCGTACGTCGCCGCGGTCCTGACGCACACGCTCCTCAACTCGGCGCTCATCGGCGTACTCATGTGGTGCCTGGGAGTGGCACGAGCCGCCGGATCCGGGCCGCTCCGCTGGCGGCCGCTGGTCACCCTGGAGGTCACCTCCATCGGCTACCAGATGCTCGGTCTCGCGATCGCGGCGATCTGGGGCGCGGTGGGGGTCCTCGCACCGCTCCTGGTCCTGTTGCCGCTGTTCATCGCACGGTGGATCTTCAGCCAGCAGATCGCCGAAGCCCGTGCGCACGAGGCCACCCTGGCCACGCTGTGCCAGGCCGTGGAGACTAAGGACTACTACACCCGCGGCCACTGCATGCGTGTGGCCGAGGGATCCGCGATGATCGCCGCTGAGCTGGGCATGCCCGCCGAGCGGGTGCAGAAGATCCGCTACGCGGGGATGCTGCACGACATCGGCAAGCTCGGGGTGCCCACCAAGGTGTTGCAGAAGAACGGCAAGCTGACCGACGACGAGTACGCCGCGATCAAGCTCCACCCCACGCGCGGCTACGAGATCGTTCGGGAGATCAGCTTCCTCGACGAGGCGCTCGCGGGCATCCGGCACCACCATGAACGCCTGGACGGGCGCGGATACCCGATGGGCCTGGTCGGGATGGAGATCCCCGAGTCCGCGCGCGTCATCAGCGTGGCCGACGTCTTCGACTGCCTGACCTCCACGCGCTCCTACCGCAAGGCCTGGTCCGTGGAGGCCGCCATCGCCGAACTCCGCCGGTGTGCCGGGAACCAGTTCGACCCGAGGATGGTGGAGGCCCTCGTCCGGGCCGTCCACCGCGAGGGCTGGGAGACACCGGACATCGCGGAACCGCCCGGCGGGCGCTACGGTACCGCCGACCGGACCGGTTCCGACGGCGCGGATGCACCGATGTCCGGTGCCCCCGCCTCCGGCGTCGGGACCCCGGGTGCCACCACCTCGGAGGAGGGCACGCCGGTGGCGGAGTCCACTTCGGCCGGAGCGGTGACGGGTGGGCGGGACCGATGATGGCCCAGAAACACGCGGACGAAACCGGTTCTACCGGCCCCGAACCCGGAGGGCCGGAGGGCGGGGCGCTCGGCCACCAGCGTTCACGCGGGCCGGCCTGGAGCACCACGAGGCCCTTCCGTGCCGCACTGGTGGGGGGCGTGGGAGCGGCGTCCCTGGTGGCGCTGGTGTGGACCGCAGCCTCGGGGTTCGTCGACCCCTACGCCGCCCTGGCCTTCTGCCTGGTGATCGCGGCGGGCGAGCTGGTCAGGATCACGCTGCCCGGACACCGTGAATCCGCCCCGATCGCTTCGGCCGGGGCGATCGCCTACGCGCTGTTGCTCGGCCTGGGCGGCGAACCCGCACAGCACTCCGCCGGGCAGGTGGTCGCGGTGGTCGCCTTGGGCGTAGCGCTGGGCGAACTGCCGCACGTGGCGGTCGGGCGCAGCCCGAGGTTGGAGGACGTGGCCCGCAGAGTACTCACCGCACTGCTCCTCGCCGCGGCCTTCCGACCGTTGATGGAAGTGCTGTCCCTGAGCGGGCCCTCCGTGGCCGCGGTCCTGCTCATGACCTCCCTGGTCGTGGCCGCCTGGGTCCTGGACGTGGCGGTCTCCGCCGTACTCCGGGCCGAGCGCCTGCGCACCCGCGTACGGGTGGCGATGCGCGACGAGGGCCGGGCACAGGTCCCCACCGGGGCCGCGATCGCGTCCAGCGGGATCCTCATCGTGCTCGCCTGCACGGTCACCGGCCTGGTCGGCCTGCTGGTCTTCACCGCTCCTCTGATGGTGTCCCAGGTGGCCTTCCGCCGACACGCGGAGGTGCGACACACCTACCTGGAGACGGTCCGGGCGCTGTCGCGCGTTACCGAGGTGGGGGGCTACGTCGAGAACGGGCACTCGCGCCGGGTGAGCAGACTGTCGCACGGAATCGCCTGCGAACTGGGTTTGGCCGAGGCCGAGCTGTTGGAGCTGGAGTACGCGGCGCTGATGCACGACATCGGCCAGCTGTCCCTCCGGGAGCCGATCGCCGGAGGGGCCACGGTCTTGGCCTCGCCCCGGGAACAGCGCCGCATCGCGGAGCTGGGGTCCGCGATCATCCGGGAGACCGGGGTACTGGACAGCGTCGCCGAGCTCGTGCGTCGCCAGTGCGAGCCGCTCGCCGGGGACGGTGAGGAGGGCGTGCCCCCACTGGGCAGCCGCATCATCAAGGTGGCCAACGCCTTCGACGACCTGGTCGGTGAGAACGGCGACGCCGAGCGCAGGGTCGCCGTCGTGGAACGCCTGCGCATGGACACCGACAGCGAGTACGACCCCTGCGTTGTGGACGCCCTGGCGAACGTCCTCAGCCGCGCCTGAGCCAATAAGGGGGGCTTGGGCCTCCGGGGCCTGGGGTGGCGGGGTCAGTCCCTCGGCGGGCGCAGGCGTGTGACGAACTTGTACCTGTCGCCCCGGTAGAGCGATCGGACCCACTCCACCGGGTGGCCGTCGCCGTCGAAGCTGTGCTGGCAGTGCAGGACCAAAGGAAGGCCCACGTCCACGCCCAGCAGTCGCGCCTCGTTCGGGGTGGCCAGGACCGTCTCGATCGAGGCCTCTGCCTCCGCCAGGGAGACGTCGTAGGCGCTCGCCAGAGCCTCGTAGAGCGAAGCGTAGCGGTCGAGCTGCCTCCGGAGTCCTGGGAAGCGCCGAGCGGCCAGGTGGGCCGTTTCCACGGCCATGGGCTCACCGTTGGCCAGGCGGAGCCTCTCGATCCGCAGCACCCGCCCGCCGGAACGGATCGCCAACAGCTCGGCCAGCTGGTCGTCGGCGTTGATGTAGCTGACGTCGAGGATGCGCGTGGCCGGGTGCAGGCCGTGCGCCCGCATCTCCTGCGTGTAGCTGGTGAGCTGGAGTATCTGCGCGACCTTAGGCTTGGCGACGAACGTCCCCTTGCCCTGGATCCGCAGCAGGCGGCCCTCGACCACCATCTCCGTGAGTGCCTGGCGCACCGTGGTCCGCGAGGTACCGAACTGGGTGGCCAGGGCGCGCTCGGGCGGGACCGGGTTCCCGGCCGGCATCGCCTCGATCAGCTCCAGCAGCTGCTTCTTGACCTGGTAGTACTTCGGCACTCGTGGGTTGCCGTCCAGTGTGCGCTGACCAGTCATCAGTCTCCTCCGCCGCGTCCCGCGCCTGTCACACGCCCCGCCCGGAAGTGGTCGGCCGCTCCGAGGCCGCCGATTGGTGTGGACCACTGGTCGAGTGCGTCTCTCTTGAGTATGCACGTCTTCATGGGATGATTTGTGAGTGCCTCACCTCACCGACCTCATTCGGCGCCACACGTCACTCAAACAGGCGGACCTGGAGTGGATCCTCTCCTTGGTTTCCGACTGGCAGCTCCTGGCCGACCTCTCCTTCGCGGATCTCGTGCTGTGGGTGCGTCTGCGCGACGACGACGGCTGGGTCGCCGTCGCGCAGATGCGTCCCACGACGGGGCCGACCGCGTTCCAGGACGACCTGGTCGAGACGGTGCTCAGGGACGACATGACCGATGTCACGTCCCGTTCGGGGCCCAGGGTGGTCGGCCGACGCGCCCTCATAGACCGCGCTTGGATCGAGGGGCGGATCTGCCGGGACGGTGACCCCGACTGGTCGGGCGGCGTCCCCGTGCGCGAAGAGACCATTCCGGTCCGCCGCGCGGGAAACCTGGTCGCCGTCATCCAACGCAGCACCAACCTCAGCTCGGCACGCACGCCCAGCCGCCTGGAGCTCACTTACCTCCAGAGCGCGGGCGATCTCGCGCAGATGATCGCCGAGGGCGCCTTTCCGTTCAGCGACCAAGGCCCGCTCATGGTGCGCTCGCCTCGAGTGGGAGATGGTCTACTGCGACTGGACCAGAACGGCGAAGTGGTCTATGCCAGTCCGAACGCCCTCTCCGCTTACCGGCGTCTGGGTCTGACCGCCGATCTGGTCGGCGCGCGCCTGGACCGCACGACGTTGGAGCTGGCCGCACAGGGGGAGGCCCGGGACGAGAACCTCACCTACACCGCGAGCGGGCGCGCTCCGCAGGAGGCAGAGGTCGAGGCGCAGGGGATCACCGTCCAACTGAGGTCCATACCTCTGGTCATCGACGGTGTGCGGATCGGTGCCCTGGTCATGGTCCGCGACGTCACCGAACTCCGGCGGCGTGAGCGCGAGCTCATGACCAAGGACGCCACCATCCGGGAGATCCACCACCGGGTGAAGAACAACCTCCAGACCGTGGCGGCGCTGCTGCGCCTGCAGTCACGGCGGCTGGACGTGCCCGAGGCGCGGGCGGCGCTGGACGAGGCGGTGGGCCGTGTGGGTTCGATCGCGATCGTGCACGAGATGCTCTCGCACACGCCGGACGAGGTCGTGGACTTCGACGACATCGCTGACCGCGTCATGCAGATGGCCGCTGAGGTTTCGTCGACCGGCAGCACCGTGGTGCCGCGGCGCGAGGGTCACTTCGGCCTGTTGAACGCGCTTGTGGCCACGCCGCTGTCGATGGTGCTGGCCGAGCTGGTGCAGAACGCGGTGGAGCACGGGCTCGGGCAGGGGCCCGGCCGGATCGAGGTGCGGGTGAGCCGGTTCGACGCGAGGCCCGGCTTCCCGGGGCCGAGCAGCCTGGAACTGGCCGTGTCCGATGACGGCGGCGGCCTTCCGGAGGACTTCGATCTGGAGGGCACCACGAGTTTGGGACTGCAGATCGTGCGGACCCTGATCGTGGGCGAGCTCGGCGGATCTCTGGCGATCAAGCCGAAGGAGGGCGGCGGGACCGAGGTCGTGATCAGCCTGCCGCTGGAGTATGAGGAGGGTGAACTCCCGTAGCGGGGTTCTCCTGCCCCCGTGGAGGCGCGTTCCCCTGAGGGGCTGTCTGCCTGGACGCGGGCCGGCCCCCGCCGCGCCAGCGGGGGGTCGGTCGGCGTCGTCTCAGGCCGCCCGGAGGGCGAACGCGCTCCGGTGCGTGCCGGGACCCTCGATGGTGGAACTGTCCTCGGTTCGGCGACCGGTCAGCTGCGGACCATGGGACGGAGGGAGCCGCTGCGCTTGATGCGGCGTCGCTCGTCCTCGGAGGTGCCGCCCCAGACCCCGCCGTCCTGGCCGCTCTCCAGCGCCCACTTCAGACAGGCGGAACTGACCGGGCAGCGCTGGCAGACTGCCTTGGCCTCCTCGATCTGGATCAGTGCGGGGCCGAAGTTGCCGATAGGGAAGAAGAGTTCAGGGTCTTCGTCACGGCAGGCTGCGTCATGGCGCCAGTCCATGCGTCCACTCCTCACAGTGAGGCGATCGGGGGTTGTGAAGCTTTTCACGATCAAGGGCGCTCTACGGCCGTCTGCGTCGGTGGCATCCGGCCGAAGAAGTCGAGGTTTCACCCCACGGCCATGTGGGAAGCGCCCAAATTAACTCGCCCGTAACTCGCGGCGATATGTTGAGCGTGACAGCATCACGGAAGCCATGCAAGAGCTCGTGGGGTCAAAGGTCCTGTTCCGCGTGTCGGGTGCGTCACAGTGCTCCTGAATGGCGTCCTTTCCGCAATTAACAGAAGAGTCGTAATGCGTTCGGTATCGAGTGGAAGTTGACCTCTTCGCGCTCGCCCAGGTATTCACCGTCGATTTGGAAGGCCCTCGGGTGGGTCGACGCGATCCGAAGAGATCCCTGGTCGTGCCAGGTCACGTAGCCGTCCCCGCGGGCCGGAAGGCCCTTGGGGAAGAACATTTGGGAAAGTACCCATCCAGTCAACGCGTGCGAGGACTGCGTCAGGGCGAAAGCGTCCAAGCCCAACTCGAAACGGGACGCCGGCGTTGGTTGAAGAGGCAGGGACCCCGCGTACGTCCACGGAGTGGTGTTCGTGACCAAAGCGAAATAGACATGGTCTAGGGGTCTTCCGCCGTTGGACACGCTGAGTGACGGATCGCGGATATCCCCTTGGAAGAACAGCTTTACCGCTGCCTCCGCGTAGAGCGCGGGAGTGGCCTTCCGGCCGTTGCCCCGTTCGTGCTCGACCTGTTGCACGACGTCGGCGTCCCAGCCGAATCCGGCACAGAAAGTGAAGTAGCGGTCGTCCTGGTCGCTGGTGATGCGGCCCAGGCCGATCTCCCGCTCGTGTCCGGCCCGGATCGCCTGAAGCACCGCGCCGGTCGCCTCGACAGGGTCGCCCGGAACCCCCAAGGCGCGGATGAACACGTTCGCGCTGCCACCGGGGATCACGGCGTACCGAGGGCGGGCCAGGCCGTCGGGCGTGGCGAGAAGCCCGTTGACGACCTCGTTGACGGTGCCGTCTCCGCCGAGGCTCAACACGAGTTCGTAGCCTTGCGCCGCCGCGTCCCGTGCCAGCTCCCTGGCGTGGTCGCGGTAGGCCGTCTCGATGGTGCTGATGTCGAGTTCTGCGGCCAGTGCGCCCAGGATCACCTCGTGGGTACGGGGTGTGGTCGTGGTGGCATGGGGGTTCACGATGAATAGGGCGCGCACTCGGCCAGTGTAGGCGGTGAGGCGTCTGGCCGCGGGCGCTGGGGTGACCCGCACCACATCAGCCGTGCGGGGGTGGAAGGCGGGGCCCCGCGGACGCGTATAGGCTCGTCAGGTGTCTTCGCGTCCCTTCACCATCGTTGTCGCCGCAGCGCTGGAGGCCCTGATCGGGGTGGCCTCCGCAGTTGGCGGAATCTACAGCCTCTACACCGTGATCGCCGGCCAGGCGACGGACCCCGTCTCGTCCGCGATGCCGCTCACCCTGATCGGTGTCGGCGTCGGCGCGCTGCTGGTCTTCGTGGCCTACGGCCTATGGCAGCTGCGGGACTGGGCCCGGACCCCGGTGGTGGTCACCCAGCTCTTCATGGCGGTGGTGGCGTACTACATGTTCACCGGAGATCAGTACCTCATCGGTGCCGTGATGCTCGGCACGGCCGTCATCGCCACCGCGGCCGTTCTGGCACCGCCGACGACCGCGGTGCTCTTCACCGGCATCGAAGAGAAGCGCCGGTAGCGGCACCGCGGCCGTCGGCCACGGACCAGTTCAATCGTCCGTGGTGAGTGCCTGCCGCAGCTGCGCCAGGGTGCGCGCCAGCAGACGCGACACGTGCATCTGGGAGATCCCCAGCTCCTGGGCGATCTGCGACTGGGTCATGTTCCCGAAGAAGCGCAGCAGCAGGATGCGCTTCTCCCTGGGCGGAAGCTGTTCGAGGAGCGGCTTCAACGACTCCCGGTACTCGACACCCTCCAGCGACTCGTCGACGATCCCGAGTGAGTCGGCCACCGCGGGGGCGTCCTCGTCACCGCTGTCGGGAGCGTCCAGCGAGACCGTCGAGTAGGCGTTGGCGGACTCCAGACCCTCCAACACCTCCTCCTCGGTCATCTGGAGGTGCTGGGCCAGTTCCGCGACGGTGGGGGAGCGCCCCTCCCGCTGCGAAAGGTCGCTGACCGCCTTGGTCAGCGAGAGCTTCAGCTCCTGGAGGCGACGAGGAACCCGCACCGCCCAGCCCTTGTCCCGGAAGTGCCGTTTGATCTCACCGACGATCGTCGGGGTCGCGTAGGTGGAGAACTCCACCCCTCGATCCAGGTCGAACCGGTCGATCGACTTGATGAGACCGATCGTGGCCACCTGGGTGAGATCGTCCAGCCACTCGCCGCGGTTGCGGAACCGTCGGGCCAGGTACTCCACCAAAGGCAGGTGGAGCTCCACCAGTTCGTCACGGATCCTCCGCCGTTCGGCCGACTCCGCGTCGAGTTCGTTAAGGCGCTCGAACAACTCTCTCGCGCGCGCCCGGTCGGGCACCGCGTGCTCGGTCTTCGCTGTCAGAGCGGGCCCCCTTTCGCTCACGCCGGCTCCAGGGTGCCTCGGCGTTTGTACAGGACGATGTAGACGCGGTCGTCCGGACCGACCCCCGCGTCGACATCCCCCGCGAGAGCGGACAGGACGGTCCAAGCGAAGGTGTCCCGGGCTGGAAGGCGTCCGTCTGCGGTCAGTACCGAGACGGTGATGCGCATCCCATCAGGGGTGAGTTCGAATTCCGTGGTCAGTTCTGTGCCTGGTAGCGCCTGCGAGAGGAGCATCGCGCACGCCTCGTCGACCCCGATCCTCAGGTCCTCGATCTCATCGAGGGTGAAGTCGAGCCGTGCGGCCAGCCCTGCCGTCGCCGTGCGCAGAACAGACAGATAAGCGCTGTCGGCGGGCATGTTGACGGTGACAGCGTCGCGAACACCAGTAGCGTCGGCCGTGGGCACAGCGGTTTCTTCGGTCACGTCCCTCCTTCGGGGGGCGAGGTTGCCGCTTGAGAGCAATGTATCTCGTTTCACCCTGCCACTGACGCAGGGATGAGAGATCGTGTCCGGCCTGCAAGGCCTGAACACGAGACGAATGGCCTGGCTCAGCCCTTCTCGGAGCCCAGTGCGGTCAGCGAGTCGCCGTCCAGGCGACGGACTGTCCATCCGTCCATGGGTGTTGAGCCCAAGGCTTTGTAGAACTCGATCGCGGGGGTGTTCCAGTCGAGCACCGACCACTCGAGACGGGTGTATCCGCGTTCCACGCAGATCCGGGCGAGGTTCTTCAGGAGCTCCAGACCGTGTCCGTTGCCGCGCATGTCGGGGCGTACGTAGAGGTCCTCCAGGTAGATGCCGTGCCGCCCGGTCCAGGTGGAGTAGTTGCGGAACCACAGGGCGAACCCCGCGGTGACCGGAGCGCCCTCCCCGCCGGCGTGCTCCGCCACGTGCGCGTACACGGAGGCATCCGGGCCGAACAGCGCGGTGTGGAGGTCCTTCTCGGTGGCTACGACCGCGTCTGGCTCCTTCTCGTACTCGGCGAGTTCCTCGATCATCCGGTGCATGTAGGGAACGTCGTCGGGACGGGCGGGGCGGATCATCGGACCACCTCGGTCACGGGTCGGGGGCTGCCGGTCGATCCCAGCGTATGCGCTGGGCGGGGGGTTGCGGGGCTGGCGGGAGACACGTGGCGACCTTGCCCGCCCGACCCGTCCCGCGCGTGCCCCGCCGCGCCACCCTCGTGCTCTTCGGTGAAGACCGTGTGCCGTCAGCGCGACCGGTGGGCGACCACCCGCTCCACCATGCCGAGCAACAGGCGGTCGTGGTGGCCCACCACGAACCCGACCACTTCCGCCAGCTCCCGGGGGAGTCGGCGCGGGTGTTCGCGTCTGCCCTCGCGGAGCCGGAACGGGAACCTCGTGTACTCGATGTGGTCGACCATAAGAAGGCGGCCTCCGGGGACCAGGACCCGGTACATCTCCGCCAGAGCGCGCTCCTGGTCCGGAATCGTGCACAGGGCGAGCGCGCACAGCACAGTGTCGAAGGACTGGTCGTCGAAGGACAGCTGTTGGGCATCGCCCTCCACCAGACTGATAGGGCGTCCCAAGGACTCGGCCCTCTCCCGGGCCTTGGCCATCATGGCGGGGCTGAGGTCCACACCGGTGAGTTCCACCTGGGGCGGGTAGTACTCGAGGTTCCGCCCGGTGCCCACGGCCACTTCGAGGGTGCGCCCCCGGGCCCCGCCGGAAAGGATCTTCCGAGTGCTGCGGAGGGCCGAGGGCTCGAACCGGCCCCCGAGGTCGTAGCCGCTCGACCTGTGCTCCCAGAGTTCGCGTGCCTTCTCCGTGCGCTCGTCCATGTCTCTCCTCGGGGCGGATGGGTTCGCCCCTGCAAACAAGACTCTGCGACCGGGAGCCCCTCCGGTCAAGAGGATCGGGCGTGTTTCCCCGACCGGCTGCCGGTCAGCTGCCGCAGGAAGTGCCGCAGTGGCGGATCACGGCTCCGTCGGTGTCCACGACCTCGCGGTCGCCCAACGGTTCGCTCAGGGTCACCGCCTCGCGCTGCAGACCGTCCCGCTCGCTTCCGCAGAAGGCCTCGCCCGCGCCTAGCATGGAGGAGATCTCGACCCGGTCTTCGTCCTGTACCCGAGCAGAGGTATCACCGATGGTGGTGACGCATTCGATGTGGGCGAGGGAGACGGCCAGTTGCGTGCTCTCCTCGCCCGTGTTCCCTTCGTCGTCCTCCTCGATGACGTATCCCCTGATCTGCGCGTGGTCGGAGGAGGTGGTCACGCTCGTGAGCCCGTCCGGCCCGGTGTAGTCCGGACTCGGACTGCTCTCCGGCGCATCGGTCTCCGGGGCGGACGCTGATTCGGAGGAATCGTCAGACGCCGAACCGCCCGACGCCGAGCCGGAGGAATCCGCGTTGGCGAGCACACTGCACGAGCCCAGGAGAACGACGATCGCCACGATCGCGCCCAGCCGGTGCATCGTGAAGTACGCCTCGCTGGGCTCGTTCTTCTCCGGGTTCCGGTACTGCCAGGCCGACACGTACCAGACGACCCGCGGCTGGATCAGCACACAGGCGAACCAGAGGATGCCGATACCGAAGATCAGATAGAGGAGTTCCACAGCCTTCCAAGGTGTGCGTGCCCTTCGTTTGCTTCCCACTACTTGACGCGATCGTCCGGGTTCGGGTTCTGGCTCCTGAGAGTGAGTCAGGACACGAAACGGCCCCGTGCGCTCTCAAGATGAACCCGAAGAGCGCACGGGGCTTCGGAGTGCGCGCTGTTGGCGGCCGCGTCCGGCGTTCTACAGCACCTTCGACAGGAAGGCCTTGGTGCGCTCCTGCCTCGGGTTGGTGAGCACCTGGGTGGGGGTCCCCGACTCCACGACGGCGCCGTCGTCCATGAAGACCAGGGAGTCGCCGACCTCGCGGGCGAAGCCCATCTCGTGGGTGACGACCACCATGGTCATACCGTTCTTGGCCAGGTCGCGCATGACGTCCAGGACCTCGCCGACCAGCTCCGGGTCGAGGGCGCTGGTGGGCTCGTCGAACAGCATGAGGGACGGATCCATGGCCAGTGCCCGGGCGATCGCCACACGCTGCTGCTGGCCCCCGGAGAGCTGTTCGGGGTAGGCGTTGGCCTTGTCCGGCAGCCCGACCCGGTCCAACAGCTCCAGAGCGCGCTCGGTGGCCTTTGCCCTCGGGGTCCGCTTGACCTGGACCGGCGCCTCGGTGACGTTGCCCAGCACCGTCAGGTGCGGAAAGAGGTTGAAGGTCTGGAAGACCATCCCGATGTCGCTGCGCTGGGCGGCGATCTCGTGGTCGCGCAGCTCGTACAGGCGGCCGCGCTTCTGCCGGTAGCCCATGAGCTGCCCGTTGACCCACAGGCGGCCCGCGCTGAGCTTCTCCAGGTGGTTGACGCACCGCAGGAACGTGGACTTGCCGGACCCGGAGGGGCCGACGATGCACATGACCTCGCCGCGGTTGACCGTGAGGTCGATGCCCTTGAGGACCTCGAGGCGCCCGAAGCTCTTGTGCACGTCCTCGGCCACCACGAGGGCTTCGGCGGGCAGGGCAGTGCCCTCGGCGGCCTCGACCACGGCCTCCGTGCCGTGGCCCTTGCTCTCGTCAGTCATCAGTGCGCCCCTCCGACGATGCGGTCCCGGACTCCGCCGCGCTCACTCCGGTTGAATCTGCGTTCGATGAAGTACTGGCCGACCATCAGGACACTGGTGATCGCCAGGTACCACAAGCACGCCGCGACCAGCATCGGGAAGATCTGGTAGCTCCGCGTGCCGATGGCCTGGAGCTGGTAGAAGAGCTCGATGGTCACCGGCACGTAGGCCAAGAGCGCCGTGTCCTTGAGCATGGCGATGGTCTCGTTGCCCGTCGGGGGGATGACGACGCGCATCGCCTGCGGCAGGGTGATCCGCCGCATGATCTTGCTCCGGCTCATGCCGAGCGCCTGCGCGGCCTCGGTCTGGCCCTTGTTGACCGACTGCAGGCCCGCCCGGATGATCTCCGCCATGTAGGCGCCCTCGGACAGGGCCAGGGCCAGCAGCCCGGCGGAATATCCGCTCAGCAGTGTGCGGGCGTCGATCTCGAAGAAGCGGGCGTCGCCCTCGAGGCCGAGCAGCGGCATCCAGTAGTTGTCGAACGGCAGCCCGATGTGGATGGTCGAGTACAGGATGGCGAGGTTGCCGAAGAGCACCGCCAGCACGAGTCGGGGCACTCCGCGGAAGAACCACGTGTACAGCCAGGAGACCGACACCAGTACGGGGTTCCCGGACAGCCGCATCACCGCGAGGACGATACCGAGGAGAATGCCGATGATCATCGACAGGACGGTGACGCTCAGGGTGATCCACACACCGCGGACCACCGGGTCCGAGAACATGTGGTCCAACATGAAGGACCAGTTGAACGCGGGGTTCGTGAAGAGCATGTGCACGAACATCGCGGCAAGGACCAGGATGACGCCCGCCGCTACCCACCGTTCGGGGTACCGGACGGGGACGGCGGTGATCGGGGCGGCCGAACGGCCCGGGGTCGGTTCCTTCGACCCCGGGCCGCCCACCGGTTCGCTCGGTGAGGTCACAGTCAGACTTTCGCTTGGTGTTTCAGGTGGGAGCGGGCGGGCCTACTCCTCGACGTCGGGGTTCACCTCGGAGGTCTCCAGAGCGCCGGTCTCGATGCTCCATTCGGTCAGCACGTCCTCGTAGGTGCCGTCCTCGATGACGGCGTTGAAGGCGGCCGCCAGGGCCTCGGCCATCTCCTCGTCGTCCTCGTGGGTGAGGACGCCGTAGGGGGCGGCGTCGTACTGCTCACCGATGAACTCCAGCTGGTCGCCGGTCTCCTGGAGCGCGTAGAGCGAGGTCGGGAGGTCCGCGAGGGAAGCGTCGTTCAGGCCGGAGACGACGGTCTCCGTGGCCTGTGGCTGGTTCGGGAACTTCTCGATCGTGATCTCGTCCTCACCGGCCTCGACGCACTCGTCGTTGCGCTCCTCGATGTCGGTGTCGTGGGTGGTCCCCGTCTGCACGGCGATGCGCATGCCGCAGGCGTTGTCCGGGTCCACGTCCTCCGGGTTCCCGGTCTGGGCGAACCACTGGGTTCCGGAGGAGAAGTAGCTCACCATGTTCACGGCCTCCATGCGCTCCTCCGTGATGGTGAAGGAGGAGGCACCGAGGTTGTAGGTCCCGGTGTCGACACCGATGATGATCGAGTCGAAGTTGGCGGGCACCCACTCGGGCTCGAGGTCGAGCGTGTTCAGGGCGGCGGTGACCAGGTCGACGTTGAAGCCGAGCACGGTCTCGCCGTCGTCGTCCAGGTACTCCCCGGGCGGGTAGTCGGCCTCGACGCCGATGCTGACCGAACCCGCCTCCGCGATGTCGTCGGGAACGAGGGCGGCAAGCTCCTCGTCGGCGGCCACCTCGGGTGCTTCGGGGGCCTCTTCGGTACCGTTGGCGGCGTCGTCGTCACCGTTGCCGCAAGCGGCCAGGACCAGTACACCGGCCGCCGCGAGGGCGGTGAAGTAGGTCCGAGGCTTGGACTGGGACTTGCGCAGGGCCATCTGGGGTCTCCTTCAGGGAGCACGGAGTGCCTGGTGGGCAGCGGTGTCTGGGATCAGCCAGGTCAACCGGAAACGACAGTCGGAACATTATGCTGCATGGTGCGATGCGTCGGTAACGTGCCATCGTGTCGACCCGCGATTTTCCTGTGGTCACCGTTGTGAGAGGATTGCGTAACGGGTCATCCCCGTGAGAGGCGGACGCGCAGCACTCGCATAAGAGTCCGGCGAAGACTTGTCTCCCTCGGCGACACCACCGGTCATGGCCGACCGGGACCGAGGAGAGCGCCCCTAGCACCCAAATGTCTTCGCGCGCGGTCCGTGGCTATTGCCGACCGTCCCCGTCATGGCCGACGCGGACGAACAGCAGACCGAGGGGTTTGAAGCAGTGACCACCTTTTCTTCGCGTTCTCAAGACACGTCCCACCTGGATGAGGACCCGGCTTTCGCCATGCACCGTGGCGGCAAGCTGAACGTGACCTCCTCCGTGGACGTCAGCGACCACGAGGGCCTGTCCCTCGCCTACACCCCCGGCGTCGCCCGTGTCTGCGACGCCATCGCCGAGAGCCCCGAACTCGTCGAGACCTACACCTGGAAGAGCAACGTGGTCGCCGTCGTCACCGACGGCACGGCCGTGCTCGGACTGGGCAACATCGGTCCTGAGGCCTCCCTCCCGGTCATGGAGGGCAAGTCGCTGCTGTTCAAGCAGTTCGGCGGCGTCGACTCCGTGCCGATCGCCCTGAACTGCACCGACACCGACGAGATCGTCGAGACCGTCGTGCGGATGTCGCCGTCCTTCGGCGGCATCAACCTCGAGGACATCGCGGCCCCGCGCTGCTTCGAGATCGAGCGTGCGCTCCGCGAGCGCCTGGACGTCCCGGTCTTCCACGACGACCAGCACGGCACCGCCATCGTGACCGTCGCCGCGCTGCACAACGCCGCCCGGATCACCGGCCGCAAGCTCTCCGACCTGCGCGTCGTCGTCTCCGGGGCGGGCGCCGCCGGTGTCGCCGTCACCAAGATGCTCATCGACGGCGGGATCGGTGACATCGCCGTGGCCGACTCCAAGGGCATGATCTACGAGGGCCGTGAGGGGCTGACCCCGATCAAGCAGGAGCTGGCCTCGATCAGCAACAAGGCGGGCCTCGACGGTTCCATCGAGAGCGCTCTGGAAGGCGCCGACGTGTTCCTCGGGCTCTCCGCGGGCGAGGTCCCCGAATCGGTCGTTGCCACCATGGCCGAGAACGCGATCATCTTCGCGATGGCCAACCCCAACCCGGAGGTGCACCCTGACGTCGCCCGCAAGTACGCGAGCGTCGTCGCCACCGGGCGCAGCGACTTCCCGAACCAGATCAACAACGTCCTGGCCTTCCCGGGAGTCTTCCGGGGCGCCTTCGACGCCCAGGCCTCCGACATCACCGAGAACATGAAGCTGGCCGCTGCCACGGCACTGGCCGATCTCGTCGGTGACGACCTGAGCGCCGACTACATCATCCCCAGCTCCTTCGACGATCGGGTGGTCCCGGCGGTCGCCTCCGCGGTCGCCGAGCAGGCCCGCAAGGACGGCGTCGCCCCCCGCTGACGCTGACGAGAGCGCGAAAGGGCCCGGAGACGACGGTCTCCGGGCCCTTCCCGTGGTACGGCCGGTCAGCCCCTCACATCAGCTCCAGGGGCGCGTCGTACCCCTCGACCAGGACGGCGAAGGCCGCGCGCAGGTCGGCCAGGGCGGTGTCGGGGGTGTCCCCCTCACCGCGGGCACTGAACCCGGGGCCGAGCTGGGCGTGTGCGCACCAGACCCCGCGCTCGTCCTGCTCGATCGTGTACGGAACCAACACCTGGGGTCCCCTTCTCGGTTGGGGCGGTCTGGGATACGGACGGGCCCGGGAGACCACGCCCCCGCTGCGGTCTCTCCGGGCCCTTCCGCCAGCTGAGCGGTGTCAGCCTCGCTGGTCCGACTCGCCGGTGGCGGTGCCCCAGGGGTCCTCGTCCCCGGAGGGCGGCATCGGTCGTGCCCGAGGGGCCTCGGGCTCTTCCTTCGAGCCCTCTCCGTGCCCCTCAGCGCGCTCCTCGCCGCCGTCCTTCGAGGACCCGTCCGCCGGGCGGTTGCTCTCGCTGGACTCCGGACCTTCCCCGGATGACGGTCCCCAGCCGCCCATGTCCCGACGGATCACCTCGACGGTGTCGTCCAGGATCCGACGGAGGTCGTGCGCGGCGGAGCCGCCGACCTGGCCGGCGCCGCGCACCATGTCGCGCACACGCGCGGAGAAGTCGCGCAGGGCGTGCTCGAAGTCGGGGCGGTCGTGGTCCTGCCGGTCCCCGTCGCTCTCCCGGTTGCCGTCCCGCTCGGAACCGTCCCGGTCAGTGCGGCCCCAGACGGCCCCGAAGGCGCCGATGCCCTGGGCGAACCGCTCCCACTCACGGGCCCACATGCCGCTGTCTCCGCGGTCCCGCTGCTCCTCCTCGGAACGCTCCGAGTCTGCGCGCGGGGATTCACGTTCGGATTCGCCCTGGGAGGACCCCTCACCGCGGTCGCCCGCCGCGAACTTGAGCTCCTCGCGCAGCGAGCTGATGGTGGCCCGAACGTCCTGCTTCACCGCACGGGCGATGTCGCGGACCGAGTCGGTGATCTCCTGCTCGAGGTCGTCCAGGTCGCTGCTGCGCGACCGCAGCTCCTCACGGCCCTTGTCAGTGAGGCTGTAGACCTTGCGTCCACCCTCCTCCGTATGCGTGACCAGCCCTTCCTCCTCCAGCCGCGCGAGCCGGGGGTAGATGGTGCCGGGTGACGGCGAGTAGACGCCGAGGAAGCGGTCACGGAGCAGGCTGATGATCTCGTAGCCGTGCCGCGGGCTCTCGTCCAGCATCTTGAGCAGGTAGAGCCGTAGTCTGCCGTGGCCGAAAATGGTGGTCATTCAGGCCCCCTCGGGGATCGCGGCCGGAGCCTCCGGCGCGCGCCGCAGCAGTGCGGTCCGGCCGGACACGGTGTTGACGGTGATGGAAGCGGGGTCGACGCCCACTCCGATCTTGCCGCTCAGGGCGTTGCGCGCTGGCGCGCTCCGACGGTCGAGGCCGAAGTCGGAGTCCAGCTTCCCGGTCACGGTCCGCAGTTCGACCGTGGCGGAGCTCTCCGAGGGCACCCGCAGGGCCACCTCGCCGGAGACGGTGTTCAGCCGGACCCGGGCTGAGGGCGTCAGGTCGGTGTCGACCAGTACGTGGCCGGAGGCGGTCTTGGCGCGCAGGTCGGAGAGCCGGCCGCCCGCCACCGCCAGCTGGCCGCTGGCGCTGTTGAAGCCCAGGGTGCCGCCGGGGGACCGTACCGAAACGCCGCTCGAGGCGGTGTTGACCTCGGTTTCGCCGGAGACGTCGTCCAGGGTGATCTCGCCGGTCGCGGTTCGGATCCGGTTGCGGGAGGTCAGACCGGCGACCACCACGGGTGCGCTCGCCGTGGCCACCTCGACCGGGCAGTCACGCGGGACGCGCAGGTTGACCGTTGCCCGGCGCGAGGCGACGTCCTTGTAGCCGGACAGCTGGATGGGCTTGAGCCGGTCCAGCAGCCCCTGGCCGGTGAGGTCCCGGTAGTGGATGGTGAGGATGCCCGCTTCCTGGGTGACCTCCAGCGGCTCACCTTCGATATCGGTGATCTCGAAGGTGACCGGGTCGTCGGTGGGGATGATGTTGACCTGGCCGCCGACGATCCGCACCTTCAGGGCGACGATGCCGTCCAGGGTGTGGGTCATCGGACTGTCGATGGTCCATTGAGCCATCGTGAATCCTTTCCACTCGCTCTCGATGGCTTCACGATATGTCGCGTGTCCGTAGAACTCAAGATATGTCGCGGATTTCCAGGGTCGCATCGGGGAGACCTCGGGGTCACCCCTGAGCGAGCTCTCGACGGACTGCGGGGTCCCGGACAGGCCGAAGGGCCCGGATCCGCACGATCCGGGCCCTTCAGGGTGGCTGCTCCGCTCAGGGCGGTGCCGTGTGACTACTCGTCGTCCTCGTCGTCCAACCGGGCCAACCAGGTGGCCAGTCGTTCGACCGGGGTCTCGAACTCGGGGTTGATGTCGGTGAACACCCGCAGCTGCTCGGCGAGCCAGGCGAAGCTGACCTCCTCCTCACCGCGGCGGTTCTCCAACTCCTCGATTCCACGATCGGTGTAGTACATGCAGTTGTCCGTCCGCTTATTCGGCGGGCGGGAACACCGTGTCCACCAGGGCACGCTGCTCGGCCTCGTGCCGCTTGGCCGAACCGGCCGCGGGCGCGGAGGAGGCCGGACGCGAGATCCGGGTGAACGGGCGGTCGAGCTGCTCGGAGAAGACAAGCGCGACGAAGGGCCACGGCCCCATGTTCGCCGGCTCCTCCTGGACCCACAGGACCTCGCCCGCGTCCGGGAAGGCCTTCAGCTGCTCGCGGATCTCCTCGATCGGCAGCGGGTAGAGCCGCTCCGCCCGGATGATCGCGGTGTGCTTGTCACCGCTGCTGCGGCGGGCCGCGTCCAGGTCGTAGTAGATCTTGCCCGAGCAGATGACCACGCGACGGACCTTCTCAGGCGCGATCGAGTCGTCCCCGATCAGCGGCTGGAAGGTGCCAGAGGTGAAGTCCTCGGCGGCCGACGTCGCGGCCTTCAGGCGCAGCAGCGACTTCGGCGTGAACAGCACCAGCGGGCGCTCCAGCGGCGACTTCGCCTGCCAGCGCAGCAGGTGGAAGTAGCTGGCCGGGGTGGTCGGCATCGCGACGGTCATGTTCTCCTGCGCGCACTGCTGCAGGAACCGCTCGATGCGGCCCGAGGAGTGGTCCGGGCCCTGGCCCTCGTAGCCGTGCGGCAGCAGCAGGGTCACGCTGGAGCGCTGTCCCCACTTCTGCTCGCCGGCACTGATGTACTCGTCGATGATGGTCTGGGCGCCGTTGACGAAGTCGCCGAACTGCGCCTCCCACATCACCAGCGTGTCCGGACGGGTCAGCGAGTAGCCGTACTCGAAGCCCAGCGCCGCGTACTCGCTGAGCAGCGAGTCGTGCACGTGGAACTTCGTGGTCCCGTTGTCGAACTGCTTGAGCGGCGTGTGGGTCTGACCGGTCTCGCGGTCCATCAGCGAGGCGTGGCGCTGACCAAAGGTGCCGCGGCGGCTGTCCTGGCCGATCAGGCGGACCGGGTGGTCGTCCAGCAGCAGCGACCCGAAGGCGAGCAGCTCACCGGTGGCCCAGTCGACCGCGTCATTCTCGACCATCGTCGCCCGCCGGGACAGCTGGGGCGTCAGGCGCGGGTGCGCGGTGAAGCCCTCGGGCAGCGACACCTGGGTGTCGATGATCCGCTTGACCGTCTCGGTGCTGATCGCCGTCTCGACCTTGGAGTGGTCCAGACGCGACTCGGTGAAGACCTCGGGCTTGACCACGGCGCCCGCCTCGACCGGCTTCCGCTCGACCTCACGGGTCTCGGTGAAGGCGCGCTCGAGTTCGGTCTGGTAGTCGCGCAGCGCGGACTCCGCCTCCTCCACCGTGATGTCACCGCGGCCGATGAGGGACTCGGTGAACAGCTTGCGGGTGGAGCGCTTGGCGTCGATGACGTCGTACATCAGCGGCTGGGTGAACGCGGGGTTGTCGCCCTCGTTGTGCCCGCGGCGCCGGTAGCAGACCATGTCGATGACGACGTCCTTGTTGAACGCCTGACGGTAGGCGAAGGCCAGGTGAGCGACCCGGACCACGGCCTCGGGGTCGTCCCCGTTGACGTGGAAGATCGGCGCCTGGACCATACGCGCCACGTCGGTGGCGTACACGCTGGACCGGCTGTCGTTCGGCGAGGTGGTGAAGCCCACCTGGTTGTTCACGATGACGTGCACCGTGCCGCCGGTCCGGTAGCCGCGCAGCTGGGACAGGTTCAGCGTCTCGGCGACCACGCCCTGGCCGGCGAACGCGGCGTCGCCGTGGATCAGGATCGGCAGGACCGTGAAGCCGTGCGGGCCCTTGTCCAGGACGTCCTGCTTGGCGCGCACGATGCCCTCGGCCACCGGGTTGACCGTCTCCAGGTGGGACGGGTTGGCGGCGAGGTTGATCTGGATCTTGTCGCCCTCGCGGGTCTCGAAGGTCCCCTCGGTGCCCAGGTGGTACTTGACGTCACCGGAGCCGTGCGCGCTGCGCGGGTCGAGGTTGCCCTCGAACTCACCGAAGATCTGCCCGTAGGACTTGTCGCAGATGTTGGCCAGCACGTTCAGGCGGCCGCGGTGGGCCATGCCGATGACGGCCTCGTCCAGCCCGGCCCTGGCCGCCTTGGAGATCACGCCGTCCAGCAGCGGGATCAGCGACTCGCCGCCCTCGAGGGAGAAGCGCTTCTGACCCACGTACTTGGTCTGCAGGAAGGTCTCGAAGGCCTCGGCACTGTTGAGCCGGTGCAGGATGTGCAGCTGCTCGTCGCGGTCGAGCTTCTCGTGCTCGCGCTCGACGTGCGACTGGATCCACTCCCGCTCCTCCGGGCTCTGGATGTGCATGTACTCGATACCTACCGTGCGGCAGTAGGTGTCGCGCAGCACGCCCAGAACGTCGCGCAGCTTCATGACCTGCTTGCCGCCGAAGCTCCCCGTCGGGAACTCGCGGTCCAGGTCCCAGAGCGTCAGGCCGTGTTCGAGCACGTCCAGGTCCGGGTGCTTGCGCTGCTCGTGGGTGAGCGGGTTGGTGTCGGCCATCAGGTGGCCGCGCACGCGGTAGGCGTGGATCAGCTCCTGGACCCGAGTGGTCTTGTCGAGCTGGGTCGCCTTGTTGACGTGGATGTCCTGGACCCAGCGGACCGGCTCGTACGGGATCCGCAGCGAGTTGAAGATCTCGTCGTAGAAACCCTCCTCGCCCAGCAGCAGCCGGTGGATCCGGCGCAGGAACTCGCCCGACTGGGCGCCCTGGATGATCCGGTGGTCATACGTCGAGGTGAGCGTCATGACCTTGCTGATGCCCAGCTCGCTCAGGGTGTCCTGGGACGCGCCCTGGAACTCGGCCGGGTACTCCATGGCCCCGACACCGAGGATGGTGCCCTGACCGGGCATCAGACGCGGCACGGAGTGCACGGTGCCGATGCCGCCGGGGTTGGTCAGGCTGATCGTGGTGCCCTGGAAGTCCGGGACGCCCAGCTTGTTGTTGCGCGCCTTGCGGACCAGGTCCTCGTAGCCGCTCCAGAACTCGTTGAAGTCCATCTCGTCGGACTTCTTGATGGAGGGCACGACCAGCTGACGGGAGCCGTCGGCCTTCTGCAGGTCGATCGCCAGGCCGAAGTTCACGTGTTCGGGCTTGGCGACGCCGGGCTTGCCGTCCACCTCCGTGTAGGAGTGGTTCATCTCCGGCATGCTCTGGAGTGCCTTGACCATGGCGTAGCCGATGAGGTGGGTGAAGGAGACCTTCCCACCGCGGCCGCGCCGGAGATGGTTGTTGATCACGATGCGGTTGTCGAACAGGAGCTTGACCGGCACCGCGCGAACGCTCGTCGCGGTCGGCAGCCCGAGGCTCGACTCCATGTTGGTCGCGGTGCGGGCGGGTGCGCCGCGCAGCCGCTCCTCGTTGACCTGGAGCGCATCATCGGTGCTCTTGGGTGCCGCGGCCGGTGCCGCGGCGGCGGACTTCTTCTTAGGAGCCGGGGCTGCGGGGGCCTTTTCGCCCTGCGTCTTCGCAGCGCCGCCCCCTGCCTTGCCGCCAGCCGGTTCCGCGGGCTTGTAGTCCGCGAAAAAGTTCCACCAGGCCTTGTCAACGGAGTTCGGGTCGTTCAAGTACTTCTGATAAAGCTCCTCGACCAACCACTCGTTGGGGCCGAAATCTGTCAGGGGTTGAGACGCCTCAGACGACACGGCGGAGATCGCCCACTTCCGCAGCTCGCTTGTGAATGTGTAGGAAAGACGGGTGGCTGCTGGCAAGGCGGGCTCAATAGAAGCAAGGTATCGCCCCGCTCGCGCGAGGACTATCTGACCTGGCCAGCACTCGTCGAGTACCAGGCTACTTGTATGGGCCTCCTGGGCGGGAACATCCGTGTTGTTGCAACTGGGAGATACCTAACAATCTTTCACACGGGTCTTGCCTCTTCGTGTCGCCTCCCTTGCCCTGGGTGTCTATGGCGTCGCATTTCCTCCTGTTTGTCGGGATTTTTGCTGCGCGTTCCTGTGACCGCCTCCGGCCAAGCCCGGTGTGGCGCGTCACATGTTTCTCGACGGCGTCCCGATCGGCGCCGCCAGACAGCAACCGACGGTGCGCGAGGGGTGCCCGGCGGTGAAACGCCGGTGATCGGTCACGGCGGTGTACGGATCTGCGCGCTCTACCCCGTTCGCCCCCGTGGACGACCCTCCCCTGCCTACGATCGCCTTACGAACGCCGACGAGATACGGGTGGGGGAGGCCCATGAAGGGGCTGGGGGAACTGGAGGCGGCCATCATGGGCGCGCTGTGGCGCTCTGAGGGGCCGCTCTCCGTGCGTGAGGTCCGCGAGACCATGGTCTACGACCGCGAGATCGCCTACACAACCGTCATGACGGTCGCGAACATCCTCTTCCACAAGGAGATGCTGGACCGCGAGAAGTCCGGCCGCGCCTGGGTCTACTGGCCCCGGGAGAGCCACGCCGAGTACACCGCACGGATGATGGGCGAAGTCCTCGACACCGGCCCCGACCCCGGCGCCACCCTGCTCCGGTTCGTGGAACGCTTCAGCGACGAGGAGATGGCCCGCCTCCACCACGTGTTCAGCCAGGTGCGCGACCGGCGAGGCACGGGCCGCTCCCGCACCTCACCGGCGCCTCAGTGAGCGCACGCTCCGCGTGGAGACCGCCGCCCCGGTCGCCGCGAGCGTCAGCCCCGCCACGATCAGCAGTGCCCGGCCCGGCCCGATCGCCTCGGCCACCGGGCCGATCGCGACCTGCCCCACCGGCATCGCCACGAACGACCCCAGAGCGTCGTAGGAGTAAACACGGGAGAGCCGTTCAGGCGGGATGTTCTCCTGCACCGACACCTCCCAGGCCACGCTGAACTGCTCCACCGCCACCCCGCCGACGAACATCGCCGCGAACAGCAGAGGAACCACCGGCGAAGGGGTGGCCAGCACGAAGAACGGCGCGGTCTGGAACGCCACCAGAGCAGTCCCGTAGAACAGGGCGCGCTGAGGCTGCCAGCGCGCGGCCAGCACCCCGCCGACCAGCAGCCCGGCGCTGTTGACGGCCAGGAGGAGTCCCCACGCGGTCCGCCCGAAGGTCTCGTCGGCGATCCCCGGACCCAGAACTGCGGTCGTGGCCGACCACCCGGCGTTGACCACCATGAACTGCAGCACGATGATCCACACCCACGGCCGGGCCACGAACTCGCCCCACCCGTCCCGCAGGTCGGCCAAGACGCTCCCGCCCGAGGCCGCCACCACGGAGGTTGTCGGCAGGCGGAGGAAGAGGAAGGCCGCACCGGCCGCGGCGAAGAGGGCGGCCACCGCGGCGATCGCCCATCCGGCACCGGCCAGGCCGACCACCACACCGCCCACGGACATCCCGGCGAACATGCCCATGTGCTTGGCGATGCCCACCAGGGCGTTGGCCTGGCGTAGGAGGCGGTGCGGAACGGTCTGCGGGGTCAGCGCCGCCGCGGCAGGCAGGTTCACCGACGCAGCGGCTCCGTTCACCACACTCAAAAGGACCATCAGGGGCAGGGACGCGGCGCCGGTGAGCAGCGCCAGGGCCAACAGGCCCTGCGAGAGCGCGGCCAGCGCACAACCGCCCTGGAGCACCAGTGAGCGCGGCAACCGGTCAGCGATAACGCCGCCCAACAGCAGCAGTGCCACGTTGGCCGCGGAACGCGCGCCCACCACCAAGCCCACCAAGGCCAGTGAACCGGTCACGTCCAGCACGGCGAAGGCCAGGGTCACCGAGGCCATGCCGTTCGCGAAGAGCATCAGCACCCGGCCCAGTGCCAGGACCCGGAAGGCCGGGTGCGCCAACGGCGCGGTGATACCGGGACCGGCGTCCCTCGTCCGGGTCATTCCCGAACCTGCCCTGTCATCCCCGCACCCGCCCTCTCACCCCCGGCCCCGCCCTCTCACCCCCGGCCCCGCTGCCCCGGTGAAACAGCGACCGAAGCACACTCGCGGATCGGGGGGAGGGGGTCAACACCTTTTCCCCGGGGGAGGCCCACCCACACAGGTGCGGGGGCTCGCCCGCACCGGGACAGGGCCGGTCCAGAACCCGGGCCGGAACTCAGGACAGGACCCAGCTGCGGCCCTCCGCCGCCAGCTTCTCCACGAGGGTGGCGCTGTCGTGTTCCTTGGCGAAGAGGTGTTCGGGCCGGGAGATCGGCACGATCCACAACCACCGCACCGGGTCCCCCTGGAAGGTCAGCCCCGAGGTGTCCGGTGGCAGGTGGGCGGGGTCGTTCATCAAGGGGCTGGGGTCCTCCAGCAGCAGAACGGCGCCCGCGCCGCCGCGCATGGAGCGGTCCTCGGGGTTGTCCAGCCACTTGACCGTGTGCCCCGTCCCGAACCAGGTGACCGCCCGCCACGGGAACGCCCCGATCCACCGGAAGATCCGTGCTGCGTGGTGGGCGGGCATGGTCGTCGCCAGGGCCAGTTCCACCCGCGCATGGTGGGAGGTGTCGGCCATGTAGCGGTCCAGGGTGGGCATCCGCTGCCCGCACATGCCCACGGTGGAGAGCACGGTGAAGGGTCTCTCTTCGGTGGGCGGGCGTTCCGAGACCCGCAGCAGCGGCGGGTGCCCGTCGGAGACGTCCCAGTAGTGCCCGGGCTCGCCGATCCGCCGGTTCAGGTGGCTGAGTACGGTCCGCTGCACGCTGCGCCAGGCCCCGGAGGCACGCCGCCAGTCCCAGTACGCCTCGGCGTGGACCACCCGGGGCCACAACTGGTTCTTGACCGAGTCCAGTTCCCAGGCGTAAGCGCTGTGCCCGATCGCCTCGCGGGCGTATCCGGGAAGGCCGCTGTCGGCCTCGGCCCAGCCCGGTATCACCGCGAGCAGGCCCTCCTCGTCCACGAGGGCCACCCCGTCGCCCTCCTCGAACCACACCGCTCGCAGCGTGGCCGGGTCGAAGCGGGGGCGCCCCTGCGGGTGCTTGGTGTAGGCCTCCGGCATCAGCGGGGCCTGGCCCTCGTATAGGCCGCTCGACTCGCTCTCCCGCGGGGCGCTCTCGTGGTTGGCCAGCCACACCGGGACCCGGATGCGCTCACGGGCGTCCAGCAGGTAGGCGGCCGTGGTGTGGGAGTCACACTCGACGACGACGCGACGACTCTGATACGGACTGATCTCGTCGAGTAGGACGTCGATCCCGGTCACCGGCCCTCCCACGTGCCGACCCTCAAGGCTGTCGTTTTGTCGTTGCACCCGGAACCGTACCCAGTCCGGGCCGTCCACACAGTAAGTAGAATCGACGGTAGTGCCCTGACAGGCGGAGCAGCACTGAAGCCGCGTATAGGTCGTATAACGACCCGTGCCGTCACATACCTTCCGCGCCGGGCGCAGTCCACCGACTCCACTCCTTACGGATACTTATGCCCGCCGAGCTCACATTCGTCGCACCCCGCCGCGCCAAGCCGCCCCGGCACCTGGCCGACCTCAGCCCCGAAGAGCGGCGGGAGGTCGTGCGGGAACTGGGCGAGAAGCCCTTCCGGGCCAAGCAGATCGCCCAGCACTACTACGGTGCCCTGGAGTCGGACACTGCCAAGATGACCGATCTCCCCGAGGGCTCCCGGGAGAAGCTCGGCGAGGCGCTGCTGCCCACGTTGCTCACCCCGGTCCGGCACATCACCTGTGACAACGGGATGACCCGCAAGACCCTGTGGAAGGCCTTCGACGGGGTCATGTTCGAGTCGGTGCTGATGCGCTACCCGGACCGGGTGACCCTGTGCATCTCGTCTCAGGCCGGCTGCGGCATGAACTGCCCGTTCTGCGCCACCGGCCAGGCCGGGCTGACCCGCAACCTGTCCACCGGCGAGATCGTCGAGCAGGTGGTCGCGAGCGCCCGTGACCTCGACCGCGGCGAGGTCGCCGGGGGACCGGGCCGGATCAGCAACATCGTGTTCATGGGCATGGGCGAGCCCATGGCCAACTACAAGCGGGTGCTGCAGACCTGCCGACAGCTCACCGACCCCGTCCCGGGCGGCCTGGGCATCTCCCAGCGCGGTGTGACCGTCTCCACGGTGGGCCTGGTGCCGGCGATCAACAAGCTCATCGACGAGAAGATGCAGGTCCGCCTGGCCATTTCCCTGCACGCCCCGGACGACGAACTCCGCGACGAGCTGGTGCCCATCAACACCCGGTGGAAGGTCCAGGAGGTCCTGGACGCCGCTTGGCGCTACGCCGGGACCACCGGCCGCCGCGTGTCCATCGAGTACGCGCTGATCAAGGACATCAACGACCAGGCCTGGCGGGCCGACCTGCTGGGCAAGCTCCTCAAGGGCCACCTGGTGCACGTCAACCTCATCCCGCTCAACCCGACACCGGGATCGAAGTGGACGGCTTCGCGCCCTGAGGACGAGCGGGAGTTCGTGCGGCGGCTCCAGTCACACGGGGTCTCCGTCACGGTCCGGGACACCCGCGGCCAGGAGATCGACGGTGCCTGCGGGCAGCTCGCCGCCGCTGAGAAGTAGCCCGGGATGACCGAGACCGCCCTGGCGTTCGTGGTGGCCACCGCGGCCGGGCTGGTCCCGCTCATCAACATCGAGCTGTACCTGGTGGGCGCCGTCGCCGTCGTGGACGACGGCGCCCTCGTCGCGATGGCGTTGGCCGCCGCGGTGGGGCAGACCCTCGGTAAGATCCCCTATTACCACGTGGGCCGGGGGACGATCTCCGCGCCGTGGCTCAGGCGCAGGGCCGCCACCACAGGCAAGTGGTCCGCGCGGGTGGCGCAATGGCGCGCCAAGGCGGAGGACCGCCCGGTCTGGGGCGCCGGACTGCTGGCCCTGAGCTCCTTCGCGAGCATCCCGCCGTTCATGGTGGTGTCGGTACTCGCCGGTGTGGTCCGGATGAACCTCGTGCTGTTCTGCGCGGTCACCTTCGTCACCCGCGCCGCGCGCTTCCTCATCCTGGTGCTGGCGCCCGCCTGGGCCATGTCGTTCCTGCCGACCTGAGCGGGGATCTTCAGCATTCGGTTCGGGGATCGGTGCCGCCCACCAACCGGCCCAACAGAAGCCGCAGGTCGCGCAGGTGCGCTGCGGCGTCGAATCCGGTCTCGGTGGCCGCGCGCAGGAACAGCGCGCCGACCAGTGCCTGGATCCAGGCGGCGGTCGCCTCCGCGTCCAGGACCGGGTCCGCCCCGCTCTCCCGGGCGGCCCGGGAGACCAGGTGGGTCAGAGCCTCCAGTTCGGAAACGCTGTCGGCCTCCAGCGCCTCGGCAAGCTCGGGGTCGCGACGCGCCTGCCGCAGCGCCTCCATCACCAGCCCGGCGGCCACGGGGCTCGCCGCCGGCGCGGCCAGGTGCTCCGTCAGGTCGAGGAGGGCGGTCCAGGGGTCGTCGTGCTCGCGAGCGGCGGCGACGCGTTCGGCGCTGTCGCCCTCCTCGTCGGTCAGGAGGGCGAGCAGGACCGCGCGCTTGCTGGCGAAGTAGTGGAACAGCGTGCCCGAGCTGACTCCCGCGGCCTCGCGGATCTGGGCGGTGGAGGTGCCGTCCAGGCCGCGGGTGGCGAACAACGGCGCCGCGGCGTGCATGATGTGGCGGCGTTTGGCCCGGTGGCGGGCAGGGTCGACCTTGCGCATGGGTTCAGCCTCCCACCACGCGGCGGCCGTCGCGGTAGACCGAGGTCACGTCACGGACGCGGGTGATGTCGGCCAGCGGGTCACCGGTGAGAGCGACCAGGTCGGCAGCGCGGCCGACCTCGACAGCGCCGATGCGGTCGGTGCCGAGTACCCGGGCGGCCTCACTGGTCGCGGCCTTCAACGCCGCGTGCGGCCCCATGCCGCTGTCGGCCAGGAGCTCCAGCTCCCGGTGAAGGCCGGAGCCGAAGGAGACACCGGGCACGGCCGCGTCGCTTCCGGCGGTGATCCGGCCACCGGCGTCGTACAGCTCAGCCAGCCGTTCCCGGAGCTGCCGGTGCTCGTCCGGGTCGAGGGCCACCTCGGTGACGGCCAGCGTCGGTGTGACGGGGATGCCGCGACGGACCAGCTCGTCCAGGAGGTCCTCCGGCCACCCGTCCAGGACGCCCCGAGCCTCCAAGTGCTCGACCCCGTCCACCCCGGCGGCCAGGGCCTCGGCGAGGTCCGGTTCGGAGCCCCAGTGCGCGGTGACGGAGAGGCCGTGTTCGTGCGCCTCGGACACGATGGCCTCGAAGACCTCCGGGGGGACGGGGTCCAATTCCCCCTGTTCGGGATTCCCCCGTTCCTGAACCACCTTGACGAGGTCCACCGGGTCGTCACCGGCGGCGAGCGCGCGCACGTCGCTCCGGGCCTCCTCGGCGGTGGTCGGCAGGCGGACCGTGTCGGAGCCGGCCTCCACGCCGAAAGTCACGACGGGGTGTCCGCCGACGGTGGTGAACAGGGGGCCCGACGTGTACAGGCGCGGACCCTCCAGCTCGCCCCCGCGGAGCATCCGGCGCATCTCCATGATCCACGTGTGGTCGTCCCCCAAGCCGCGCACCGTCGTCACCCCGTGCTCGAGCAGATCGCGGCGGGCCGAAGGCGCGTAGCGCATCATCTCGTAGAACACGCCCGGGATGTCGGTCGGACCGAGCTCCTCATCGGGTTCCTGCTGTGGGAAGCCCAGGTGCACGTGGAGGTCGATCAGGCCCGGAATGAGCGTATGACCGCTCAGGTCCACGATCTCGGTGCCCTCCGTCAGTGCCACGTCGTCGTCGGCGGCGACCTCAGCGATAACACCGTCCTCGACGAGCACCGTCGTGCCCTCGCGGGGTTCCAGGTCCTCCCCGGTGAGTACCGTGGCGCCGGTCAGGGCGAGTCGGCCCCGCTGCGGGTCCTCCCTCGGTCGGTACATGGTGGCGAGGAAGTGGCCCACACCCCCGGCGCCGACGAGGACCCCCAGGCCGCCCAGCACCAGCAGCCCGCGCAGGAACCGTCGTCGCGCACTCCTCTTCCCATGGCCGCCCTTGCCCTGCTCCGTCGTGCCGTCTGCTTCGCTCATGGACCTTCCGAGACTCCGTGCATTAATAGACCGATTGATCTGTTTATATTAGCGGCCGCGACCTCCCGGGGCTGTGCGGGTGGAGGTTCGCAGTTCTCGCCGGAGTCAGACCGCCTCGTCGGCCAGGCGGACCACGGCGTCGACGACCTCGGAGCCGTGGATGGTGTCGGGGTCGTTGTGGCCCCGGCCGGGCAGGTCGACCGTCTCGAACAGGTTCGCGCTGGCCTCGGCCACCGCGTGGCTCTGTTCCGGGGGGACGACGGTGTCGGCGTCGCCGACGACCACGCTCGTGGGCCGATCGATGTCAGCGACCCGTTCGGCCACCGGGTAGTCGTCCCGGAGGATCAGGCGCACGGGGACGATCGGGTAGTGGTAGCTGCCCATGTCCGCCAGGGACCTGAACGGGGAGCGCAGGAACAGCGCGCCGGGGGGCCGTTCCGCGGCGAGGTTGGCGGCCACGCCCGCGCCCAGGCTCTCGCCGAAGTACACGGTGTCCTCCGCCTCGAACCCCCGCTCGGCCAGGGCGTCCGAAGCGGCGCGCGCGTCGGCTGTCAGGCCCTCTTCGGAGGGTGAGCCCTCGTTGCCGCCGTAGCTCCGGTAGTCGAAGACCAGCACCGAGAAGCTCTCCGCGGCCAGGGCGCGCGCCAAGGGGGCGCGGCTCTCCCGGTTGCCCGCGTTGCCGTTGGTCACCAGGACGGCGGTCTCGCGGTCCTCGCCTTCGGCGGGGACGAACCAGGCGCCGAGCTCCAGGCCGTCGTCGGTGTGCAGGCGCACGTCCTCAGCGCCTGGGACGACTTCGCCGGCGGGCGGCGGCTCGCCGCCCATGGGCAGGTAGATGACCGACCTCTGCAAGGCCCACAAGAGTCCCATCAGCACCACGAGGACGAGGGTGACGACGGCGGCCGCGGTCAGGACGCGCCGGGTGCGACGCGGCCGGGTGCGGTCCTCCGCCACGGACATGGGATCCCCTTTCGTGTCGACTGGCGATCGGGTTCCCGTGCGGGCTACCCGATCCCGGCGGGTACATCCTCCCGAGTTGTACAGCGAACCGGGGCCTCGGCGCGTACGGGGGAGAAGGGGCCCGCGCTCTCGATGCCCGACCGGCACGGGCCGCGTCACGGGTGGGCGCCGACCGCTCCGGTGAGGCCGATGTCGATCAGTCCGTAGGCGTCTGCCAGGATCAGCGCGGCCAGCGTCCACACGTAGTAGGAGAAGTACCGCAGGCGCGCCTTGTAGAGCAGCTTCAGCACCAGCAGGAGCGAGAGCGTGCCCACGATCGCCGCGACCACGAAGCCCACCAGGAGGGGCACCGGGTCGATGGCGGAGAGGACCTCCGGTTCGAGGATCGGCAGCAGGACGTTCCCGGCGATGATCGTCGGGATGGCGATGAAGAAGCTGAACTCGGCGGCCCAGCGCCGGCGCAGCCCGAGCAGCAGGGCGACTGCGATCGTTATGCCGCTGCGGGACAGGCCCGGGGCGAACGCCATGGCCTGGGCCAGACCGATGACCAGTGCCATCATCCAGGTGAAGTCCCGTAGGCCTTTCGGGCGCGGACTCAACAGGTCGGTCCACAGGAGCAGTACGCCGGTCAGACAAAGCAGGAGGGCGATCAGCGCCGGGTTGGCGAAGACGTTCTCCAGCGGTTCGCGGATGGTCAGCCCGAGCACTCCGGTGACCGCCACCGCGAACAGGCCCATCATCATGAGTTTGAGGTAGAGGCCCTCGGTCCGTGGGCCTGCTCCCAGGAATCCGCGCAGGTCGGCGAAGGAGCGGGCGACGAGACCCGTCAGCGTGTGCCGGTAGACGATCAGGATCGATACCACTGTGCCCACGTGCACGACGATGTTGAAGAACACCATTTCCGGGGACTCCGGAGGCGGAAGCTCTGAACCCTTCTGGATGAACCAGTGTTGGGCCAGCGCCAAGTGGCTGCTCGAACTGACCGGGATGAACATGAAGAGACCCTGGATTGCTCCGAGGATCACGGACTCGAGGACGGTCACGGGGCGGAGGCCTTTCGGAGGGGGCGGAGTGGCCGATGCCTCGCTCACGAGGTCGGGGTTCTCCGGCCGCGGAAACTTCCCGACCAAGGCTAGCGCCGCTGCGGGTGAACGGGGCCTCCCCTGCAGGTGAACACCTGGTTGGGGTCCGGTGTGTCGCGCGAGTCCGGTACCCGCGGACGGAGGTGCACTCCGCCGGCGGGCACCGGGTCGGTACCGTCACGTCGGTTCTGTCAGGTTGTGGCCAAGTCCCGGTTGCGGAATCCGGCCAGGGACAGCGCACCCGCGAGCAGGACCGCGCCCGAGTACAGGATGTAGCGGAGGGGGTCGAAGTCCTCCGCGGGCAGCCGCGGGAGTATCTCGAAGGCGCTGAGGTACATCGCCCAGTCGGAGAACTCCAGGAGACCGCCCATCACCGTCGCCAGGATGCTGTACCCCAGCCACAGCCAGAGCAGGCCCGTCAGCCGCGGGAGCGTCCCCAGGACCAGCGCCGCCAGGGCGCCGAACACCAGCGCCGCGGGAAGCTGTGCCAAGGCCGCCTGCAGCAGTCGGCCGACCCACGCCCCGTCCTCCAGGACGGCGGCGGCGCCCAGTCCCAGCCCGAGACCTCCGGCAACCACGACGAACAGGGTCGAGGCGGCGGCCACGACCAGCGCGGAACCGAGCCACGCCACCCGGCCCACCGCAGCGGACAGCACCAGTTCGGTACGGCCCGAGCTCTCTTCCGCGCGCATCCGCAGGACGGACAGTGCCCCGAAGGCCGCGGCTCCCATGATGACGTAGCTGGAGACGAAGGCGAGGAAGCCGCCGATCACGTCGTCGACGTCGGTCCCGAACACCGCCTGCAGGTCCGGGTTGCTTTCGAACATCCCCTCGACCTCTGTGGCGAGGGTGCCGAAGGATACCGCGAACAGCAGGACCCCGAGCGTCCAGGCCAGGATCGAGCCGCGCTGCTGATGCAGGTGGAGGGTGGTCACACCGCGCAGCAGCTGCCCCGTACCTGCCGGCCCGGGGCGGGTGGCGATCAGGCCTGCGCCCAGGTCGCGGCGGACGGACAGGAGGTACGCGGCGATCACCAGGGCCACGATGAGCAGTCCGTACAGGGCCAGGGGGGACCAGCGCAGGTCGTGGAACGGCTGGGCCTGCTGTCCCCACGCGAATGGGGAGAGCCAGGAGAGCATGTTGCCCCCGGTCTCGGCCATGTCGCCCACCACGCGGAGCATGAAGAGCACCCCCACCACGAGGAAGGACAGCCCTGAGGTAGCCCTTCCGTGCTCGCTGACCTGGGCGCAGACGGCTGCGATCGCACCGAAGGCGATACCCGCCAGGGCCAGCCCAAGACCGTAGGCGAGCGAGTCGGGGGCTGCCAGGCCGAAGCCGGTCAACGTGAGCGCGATGACGCCGCCGATGAGCAGATTGACCAGTGTGATGGTCAACAGCGCGGCGGCCATGGGTGCTCCGCTGCCCATGATGCTGGCTCGCAGCAGTTCGGCGCGCCCGCTCTCCTCTTCGGCCCGTGTGTGCCGGATGACGTGCAGGATGCTCATCACCGCCATAGCGATGAGCAGTGACATGGTCAACTCGTTGACCATCATCGGGCCGAGGGTGTAGTCGTCCAGCCCGTAGCCGGGGCCGCCGAAGACGATACCGGTCGGTGTGTCCATGAGGGCGGCCCGGCCCTGGCGCTCCTCCTCGGTAGCGAACATGTCATCCAGGACGGGGACGGTGGCGGCGGTCGTCCCTGCCAGCGCCAGACTCCACACGGACAGCCGGATCCGGTCCCGGCGCAGGATGAACCGGGCGAGCGTCCCGGTGCCGGTGAAGCCGCTCACTTGCCCTCGCCTCCCTTGCTGCCACCGTTGAGCGCGGCCAGCTCGTCGCCGTAGTGACGCATGAAGAGCTCTTCCAGCGAGGGCGGGTTGCTCACGAGCGAGCGCACACCCAGGGCGGTGACCTCACTCAGAACCGACCCGATGTGCTGGTTGTCCACCGCGAAGGAGACCAGGTAACCCTCGGCCTCCAGGTCGTGGACCCCGGGAAGGGATGAGAGGCCGGACGGGTCGCGTTCGACCTCGGCGTGAACGGTCGAGCGTGTGAGGTGGCGCAGTTCGTCGAGGGTGCCCGACTCCACGGTGCGCCCCTGCCGGATGATGGTCACGGTGTCGCAGAGCTTCTCGACCTCGGACAGGATGTGGCTGGACAGCAGGACCGTGCGGCCCTCCTCTTTGACTTCGCGCACGCACTCGGTGAACACCGTCTCCATGAGCGGGTCAAGGCCCGAGGTGGGCTCGTCGAGGATGAGCAGCTCTGCGTCCGAAGCCAACGCGGCCACGAGGGCGACCTTCTGGCGGTTGCCCTTGGAGTAGGTCCGGGCCTTCTTGGTCGGGTCGAGCTCGAAGCGCTCCAGGAAGGCACTTTTGCGCCGGGTGTCGAGCCCGCCGCGCAGCCGCCCCAGCAGGTCGATGGCTTGGCCGCCGGTCAGGTTCGGCCAAAGGGAGACGTCCCCGGGCACGTACGCCAGGCGCCGGTGCAGGGACACGGCCTCCTTCCAGGGGTCTCCTCCGAGGAGGCGGACGCTGCCGGAGCCTGCGCGGAGCAATCCGAGCAGGACGCGGATGGTGGTGGACTTGCCCGAGCCGTTCGGCCCCAGGAACCCGGCGACCTGGCCGGGGCGTACGGTGAGGTCGAGTTCGTCCAGTGCTTGGTAGCGCCCGAAGTGCTTGTCGAGGCCGCGAACTTCGATGGCGGGTGCGGACATGGTGGTGTAACTCCTGATCGGGTGGGGGCCTGTTGTTCTCCGGGTAGGTCAGCTCTCCTCCTCAGGTGGATCGCTGACGTAGAGCAGGTAGGCGTCGAGCATGGTGCGGTCCGCCATCAGGCCCTCTGTGTACACCTCCAGGGCGGGGAGTATGTGCTGCTGCTCCCACTCGTGCAGCACTTGGCTGAAGTCGGGGTTCTTCTGGTCCTGCTGCATCGTCACGAGCAGCAGGATCGACCCGAATCCGTTGGCTGCGAGCCAGCGGGCCCGCTTGGCCGGGTCGCGGCTGGGGCGGATGGTGCCCTCTCGCACGCCGACGTCCAGGAGGCTCTCCACGTCGGCGACCATCGCCTCGTACAGGTGGCGGCTGAGCTCCCCGCCTTCCTGCATGGCCCGGAAGAGGTAGGCCAGGAGGCCGGAGTGCTGGTCGACGGCCTTGAGGGAGCGAACCATCCCTTCGGTGCTGGGGCGGCTCACCGGTTCCTTCCTGGTCTCGTAGATGGTCTGCCTGACGTACTCGTCACAGGTCTCCCGGAGATTGGCCTTGCTGCCGAAGTGGTGGATGACCAGGCCGGGGGAGACTCCCGCCCTGCTCGCGATGGCACGCACGGTGACACGGAAGCCCTTCTCGCCGAAGCAGGCGATGGCCGCGTCGCGGATGCGTGCGCGTGTGGTGAGGTCCCCGTCAGAGGGGGCCCTCCTCCTTGAACCCATGTTCAATACATTAAACATGTGTTTAGTCCGGCGCAAGGGATCCTCCGTTCCGGGCGTACACTCGGGGCACGTTCGGGTCGGCCGACTGGGTCGGGCCCAGGCCAGGAGGGGGAAGTTCGATGGTGCAGGTCGCGGTCGCCCAGTTCGCGCCGGGGCAGGACAAGGCCGAGAACCAGCGCTCGGTGACGGAATTGACCGCTCGGGCGGCAGCCGAGGGTGCGCGGGTCGTCCTGCTGCCCGAGTACACGATGTTCACGGCGCCGCGTACGGACCACCGCTATGTCGAGGCCGCCGAGCCGTTGGACGGCCCCTTCCTGGCCGACGCCGCGGACACCGCACGCCGTGAGGGTGTGTACCTCGTGCTCGGGGTGAACGAGTCCGAGGGCGAGGGTGCCACCCACTTCACGAACACCTTGGTCGCTCTTTCCCCGGAGGGCAAGCGGGTCGCGCTCTACCGCAAGATCCACCTCTACGACGCCTTCGGGGTGAGGGAGTCGGACGTGGTCGCCCCGGGACCGATCGAAGAGCCGGAGACCTTCACCGTCGACGACGTCGTGTTCGGCCTGCAGACCTGTTATGACCTGCGATTCCCCGAGGTGACCCGGCGTATCGCCGATGCGGGCGCGCACGTGCTGCTCCTCGCCGCGCAGTGGGTCCCCGGTCCGCTGAAGGAGGACCACTGGCGCACCCTCGCCCGGGCACGCGCCATCGAGAACACGGTCTTCGTGGCCGCCGCCGGGCAGTCGGCGCCCACGGGGGCGGGCAACAGCATGGTGGTCGACCCGATGGGAACGGCGCTCGCGTCGCTGGGGGAGCAGACCTTCGAGGTCGCCTCGGCCCGGGTTTCGGCCGAGCGGGTCGACGCGGTCCGGGTCACCAATCCCGCACTGTCCCTGCGCCGTTTCAGGGTCGCCCCGCACGTGGATGGCTGAGTCCGGGGCGAGTACCTACTCGCATTTATCCGGCGCTTCGTATGAAAATCCGGCCAGGGGGCGGGGTCTTCCCAGGGTTAGTTACTTAGGGTTATGCTTTCCATGCGCGGGGTGATTTAGATCGATCCGGGCCCTTCCAGGCGCCGAGAGCTTCTGATTGAATTAAGAGCCGGTAACTATCGGCCCGCCAGACTGTCCTAAACCACGGGGGGAGCAGGGACATTGCGCGGAACGAGCACGATGTGCAAACCAGACACGACGCCTGACGCGACATCCGAGACCTACGTCTACGAACCGACCTGGCTGAGTGGGGCGCAGCGCATGGGGGATGCCTGCGTCGTCTGCCACACCAAGTGGCCCCGGCCCCGCCGGACCCTGGGTGAGCTGCCGGACGGAAGCCACGTGTACGGATGTGACGAGTGCGCGGCGATCATCGGCCAGGTGCCGGTTTCCGCCGGTGAGCCGCTGATCGCTGCGCGCTAGGAGCTGGACGGCGGATGGGGGTTCTTCTGGAACACCCGTCCGCGTCCGGCCGCTGTCGGCTGAACGGTCGCGCTCCGGGCCCGGGGGGAGTCATCGGACCCGGAGCGCTTCCGCTGACGCGCCCGCTTCCATGGGGAGGAGGGGAAATGAGCGCGTCCTTCCAGGATGGTCTCTCACGACATACGTGGCCTGCGGCCACACCCGGTAGGGGGTGTCGATGAACAACGATACTGCGTGTTGCCCGCTGTAGACCGTCAGTGAGAGACATCCGTCCGTTATTTCGGTGAACTCCCGTTAGCCGTTGGTCGGGAAGCCCAGGTTGACGCCGCCCTCGGGGCGCCTGCTCGGGTCGGTCCAACGGGCGGTGACCGCCTTCGTCCGGGTGTAGAAGTGAACACCCTCCGTGCCGTGGGCGTGCGAGTCACCGAACAGCGACTGCTTCCACCCGCCGAAGGAGTAGTAGGCCATAGGTACCGGAATGGGCACGTTGATGCCCACCATGCCCACCTCGATCTCGTTCTGGAAGCGCCGGGCCGCGCCGCCGTCGTTGGTGAAGATCGCGGTCCCGTTGCCGTACGGGTTGTCGTTGACGAGCTTCACGGCCTCGTCGTAGTCGCCGACGCGGACCACGCTCAGCACCGGGCCGAAGATCTCCTCGCGGTAGCAGGACATCTCCGGGTCGACGTGGTCCAGCACGGAGGGGCCCAACCAGAATCCGTCCGAGGTGCCGCCCAGAACCGGGTGGACCCGCCCGTCGATCGCCAGGGTGGCACCCTCGCGCACCCCCGACTCCAAGTACGAGGCGACCTTGTCGCGGTGCTCGCGGGTCACGAGCGGACCCATCTCGCTGCGGTCGTCGTCACCCGGACCGACCCTCAGCCGCGCCACACGCTCGCTGATGCGCTCCATGAGGTCGTCGGCGACCGAGTCCACTACCGCGACCGCCGAGATGGCCATGCACCGTTCACCCGCGGAACCGAACCCCGCGGAGACCGCGGAGTCCGCGGCCAGGTCCAGATCGGCGTCGGGTAGCACCACCATGTGGTTCTTGGCGCCGCCCAGCGCCTGCACGCGCTTGCCGTGCTCGGCCGCGGTCCGGTAGATGTACCGCGCGATCGGGGTGGAGCCCACGAAGCTGACCGCGGCCACGTCCGGGTGCTCCAGGACGGCGTCCACCGCGACCTTGTCACCGTGCACCACGTTGAAGACACCGTCGGGCAGCCCGGCCTCGGCCCACAGCTCGGCCACGAGCACCGCTGCGGAGGGGTCCTTCTCGCTCGGCTTGAGCACGAACGTGTTGCCGCAGGCGATCGCCACCGGGAACATCCACATCGGGACCATCGCCGGAAAGTTGAACGGCGTGATGCCGCTGACCACGCCAAGCGGCTGCAGGATCGAGTAGGAGTCCACCCCGGTGGACACGTTCTCGGAGAAGCCGCCCTTGAGCAGGTGGGGGATGCCGCAGGCGAAGTCCACGACCTCAATGCCCCGGGCCACCTCACCCTGCGCGTCGGAGAAGACCTTGCCGTGCTCGGCGCTGACCAGCGCCGCCAGGCGGTCGCTGTTGGCGCTCAGGAGTTCACGGAACCGGAACAGTGTCTGCACGCGCTTGGAAAGCGGGGTGTCCCGCCAGCCGGGGAAGGCCTCCCTGGCCGCGGCCACCGCTGCGTCGACCTCCTCCGTCCCGGCGAGGTCCACCGTGCCGGAGACCTGACCGGACGCCGGGTTGTAGATGTCCCCGCTCCGTTTGGCGGGGCCTTCGTGGGCACTGCCGCCGATCCAGTGTTTGACGTGCTTGCTCATACTTCCTCTTCCTCGTCTCGCCCGTCTCGGAGTGCTCAGGCTCCGTCGGCGACCGCGCGCACCGCGTCCAGCAGCACGTCGCGGCCCTCGGCGGCCTCGTCGGTGGACAGGGTCAGGGGAGGGGCCATCCGCAGTACGTTGCCGTGCACGCCGCCCTTGCCCACCAGCAGGCCGCGCTCCCGGGCGGCCTCCAGGACCCTTCCGGCCAGGGGCGAGGAGGGAGCGCCGGTCTCCGGGTCGACCATCTCGATCGCGAACATCAGGCCCTTGCCCCGGACGTCGTTCACGCACGGCAGCTCGCGCAGGGCACGCAGACCCTCGATGATCGTGCCGCCCTGGCGCAGCGCGTTGCCCTGGAGGTCGTGCTCCAACACGTAGTCGAGCGTCGCCCCGGCCGCGGCCATGGACACGGGGTTGCCGCCGAAGGTGGCAACGCCCAGGGCCTTGAGGCCGTCCATCAGGTCGCCGCGGGCAACCACACCGCCCACCGCGAAGCCGTTGCCGAGGCCCTTCGCGAAGGTCAGGGCGTCGGGGGTCACCCCGTGGTTGCCGATCCCGAAGAAGCTCGTCCCGGTGCGGCCCCACCCGGTCTGCACCTCGTCCGTGATGAACAGGATCCCGTGCTCGTCGAGAACCTCCTTGTACGCGGAGTACAGGCCGTCCGGCGGCATCGCGAACCCGCCCACACCCTGGACCGGCTCGGCGATCAGGCATGACACGTTGGGCGCGGCGGTGTCGAGCACGTCGCGCAGGTCGGCCACGCAGGCGTCGATGTACTCCCGCTCGCTCATGCCGCGGAAGGCGGGCGCCGCGTGGTCGGTCCCGTGGAGGTAGTGCACGTTGAGCGGTGACAGCGAGGAGTTCTTCCACGACCTGTTGCCGGTCACGGCCACGGTGCCGAAGGAGCGGCCGTGATAGCTGCCGCGTACCGCCAGGACCTCGTCGCTGCCGCGCGCGTGCGTGGCCAGCAGCAGCGCGGTCTCGTTGGCCTCGGTCCCGGAGTTGGTGAAGAACACCTTGGCGTCGGGGATGCCGGACAGCCGGGCGATCTTCTCGGCCAGCTCCACTTGGGAGCGGATGAGGTACAGAGTGGAGGTGTGCACGACGCCCTTGGCGATCTGGCGCTCCACCGCCTCACGGACCTCGGCGACGTCGTAGCCGAGCATGTTGGTCACGATGCCGGTGAAGAAGTCCAGGTAGGTGCGGCCTTCGGCGTCCGTGACCCTGGCGCCCTTCCCGCTGACGATCTCCATCGGTGACTCGTAGTACAGGGGCAACCAGGAGGGCATGACCGCGCGATGGCGCGAGAGAAGTTCCGACATGACCCCAGTCTCCCCAGGGGCGGGAAGCTTGGCCAGGACCACCATGTTGACAACATGCTGGCTCGCTTTACGACATGTAAATCACGTGACGGGGTGCGGATCGAGTGCTCAGCGGACGGAGCCGCACTGCACTCTGTAAAGTGGAACGCCCGCCTTCCTGACAGAACGTCCTAGACTGTCGGTGTGCTTCCCACCCTTGCCGAGGTCCTCCAACTCCCCGCCCTCCAGAAGGCCAGGCCCCGCGTGGTAGCGGGAGCCCAGTACTTGGACGTGGCCGTCCGCTGGGTCCACATCGCCGAGGTCACCGATCTCGCCCACCTCCTGCGCGGGGGCGAACTGGTGCTCAGCACCGGCATCGCCATGCCCGACGACCCCGAAGCCCTGCGCCGCTACATCGAGGACATCGCCGACGCCGGGGTCAGCGGCATCGCGGTCGAGCTCGGCCGCAAGTACCACGCCGAACTCCCCAAGGCCTTCCTCGACGCGGCCACCGACGCCCGGATCCCGGTCATCCTGCTGGATCGCGAGGCCCGTTTCGTCGAGATCACCGAAGCGGTGCACATCCGGGTGGTCAACGAGCAGTTGGAGGAGCTGCGCGAGTCCGAGAAACTCCACTCGGTCTTCACCCAGCTGTCCGTCGAGGGCGCCGACGCCGAACAGATCCTGCGGGAGGTCGCCCAGCTCTCCGGGTGTCCGGTCGTCCTGGAGAACCTCACCCACCAGGTCCTCGGCTGCGATCTCAACGGTGAGGACCCCGGAACCCTGTTGACCTCCTGGGAGAGCCGATCGCGCGCGATCCGCACCGGCACCCGGACCGTCCACGCGCCGGCCACCGGCTGGCTGGTCACCACGGTCGGAGCCCGCGGTCAGGACTGGGGGCGCCTCATCCTCATCGTGGGCGCCACGCCCAGCGCGCGCCAGACCATGCTCATCGAGCGGGCGGCCACCACCCTCGCCTTGGGGCGCCTGCTGGAACGCCACCAGGAGAGCCTGGAGCGCCAGACCCACCGGACCATCATCGCGGGCATCATCGACCGGGCCTACTCCGATCCCGAGGAAGCCCTGGTGCGGGCCCGCGCCGTCGGGGTGCCGCTCAACGGGAGGGAACTGGTCGGGATCGTCCTGCGCCTGCGCGAGAGCGGCACCGGCCTGGCGGCCCAGGCCCGCCTCTCCGACACCGCGGAGGGGGCCGCCCGGGCCTGTCGCGAACTCCGCCTGTCCGCCCTGGTGGGTTCCCTGGACGACCTGCGGGTGGGCATCCTCCTGGCCCTGCCGAACCGGCAGCGCCTCGACGCCACTCTGCACCTGCTCGCGGACCGCGTGCGGAACACCGTCGGCGACGCGGCCGTGCTCGCGGTCGGTTCCTCGGGTGACGGCGTGCGCGAGGTGCGCCGCTCCTTCCTCGAGGCCCGCCAAGTCGGCGACGTGGCCATCAAACAGAGCGACCGGCGGCCCTTCTACCGGCTTCCCGACCTGCACCTGCGCGGGCTCCTGCACCTCTTCCGCGACGACGAGCGCCTGCAGACCTACGTGGAGCGCGAACTCGGCCCGCTCCTGGACCACGACGCCCGGCACGGCGGCGACCTCACGGACATGCTGCGCCACTACCTCGGGGCGGGGCGCAACAAGGCGCTGGCCGCGAGCCTGGCCCACCTGTCCCGGCCCGCCTTCTACGAGCGGCTCCGCAAGATCGCCAACGTGCTGGACGCCGACCTGGAGTCGGTGGAGACGTGTCTCTCCCTCCACGTGGCACTGCTGTCACTGGACTCGGTCCGCGAAAAACGCTGAGGCCCGGCCGGTCATACCCGGGCGCCGCACCCGTGCAGTACTTTGGAATCCGTTGTGCGCGCCAGCGGCAACAATGGATTCCTGCCTTTACTCGCGGAGGGCCCTGTGACCGAACAGCTCGAGCCCGGACCCGTGCGCCGGGTCAACGGTGTGGCGTTGGACGAGACCGCCAAGCGCATCATCGAGGTCCTCCAGGAGGACGGACGCCGGTCCTACGCCGCCATCGGCAAGACCGTGGGCCTGTCCGAGGCCGCCGTACGCCAACGAGTCCAGCGCCTGCTGGAGGCCGGAGTGGTCCAGGTCGTGGGGGTCACCGACCCCATGACCCTGGGATTCAACCGCCAGGCGATGATCGGCGTGCGCACCAACGGAGACCTCAACGCCGCCGCCGACGCGATCGCCGACCTCCCCGGCGTCGAGTACTTGGTGATCACGGCGGGCTCCTTCGACCTCCTGGTCGAGGTCGTCGCCGAAGACGACACCCGCCTCCTGGAGGTCCTCGCCGACATCCGGACCGTGGAGACCGTCGAGAGCACCGAGACCTTCCTCTACCTCAAGCTCCGCAAGCAGACCTACGCCTGGGGAACCCGGTAACGGACGGTCCCGGTGCCGTCCCGACCGCCTACAGGCCGGCGAGGGCCTCCTCGAGGATGTCCAGGCCCTCGGTGAGCAGGTCGTCGCCGATGACCAGCGGCGGCAGCATACGGATCACGTTGCCGTACGTGCCGGCGCTCAGCAGGACCAGGCCCCTGGCGTGGCAGTGGGCCAGGACCTGGGCGACGGCCTCCGGGTTCGGCTCCTTGCCGCCCTCGTGGACCAGTTCGATCGCGATCATCGCGCCCCGGCCGCGCACGTCGCCCACCACGCCGAACTTGTCGGCGAAGGCGCGCAGGCGGCGGAGCATCAGCTCGCCGATCTCGCGGGCACGGCCCGCCAGGTCCTCTGCCTCGATCTTCTCGAGCGTGGCCAGCGCGGCCGCGCACGCGGCGGGGTTGCCGCCGTAGGTACCGCCCAGACCGCCCCCGTGCACGGCGTCCATGAGCTCGGCACGGCCGGTTACCGCGGCCAGGGGCAGGCCGCCCGCGATGCCCTTGGCGGTGGCGATCAGGTCCGGAACGACACCCTCGTGCTCACTGGCGAACATCTGCCCGGTCCGCGCGAAGCCCGTCTGCACCTCGTCGGCGACGAACACGATCCCGTTGGCGCGGCAGAACTCCGCCAGCGCGGGCAGGAAGCCGGGAGCGGGCTCGATGAACCCGCCCTCGCCCTGGATCGGCTCGATCACCAGGGCGGCCACGTTCTCGGCGCCGACCTGCTTGGAGATCTGCTCGATCGCCGCGTCCGCAGCCTCCGGGCCGCAGTTCCGCGGGCCCGTGGGCCAGCGGTAGGGGTAGGCCATCGGCAGCCGGTGGATCTCACCGGCGAACGGGCCGAAGCCGTGCTTGTACGGCATGTTCTTCGAGGTCAGGCCCATGGTGAGGTTGGTGCGGCCGTGGTAGGCGTGGTCGAACACCACGACGGCCTGCCGCCCGGTGGCACTGCGGGCGACCTTGACCGCGTTCTCCACGGCTTCGGCGCCCGAGTTCAGCAGGATGGACCGCTTCTCGTGGTCGCCCGGGGTGACGCGGTTGAGCGCCTCGCAGACCTCCACATACGCCTCGTACGGGTTGACCATGAAGCAGGTGTGCGTGAAGCGTTCGAGCTGCTCGGTGGCGCGCTCCACCACGCGCGGGTCGGCGTTGCCGACGTTGGTCACCGCGATACCCGAACCGAAGTCGATCAGGGCGTTGCCGTCGACGTCCTCGACGATGCCGCCACCCGCGCGCTCCACGTAGACGGGCAGCACACTGCCCACGCCTTGGGCGACGGCGGAGGATCGGCGCTCCTGGATCGCACGGGACTTCGGGCCGGGGATCTCGGTGACGATCCGGCGGGACTGTACGACCTCGGTCGCGGTCATGCGGCTGCCTCCTTGTGGGGTGCTGGTGCAGGGGTGCGGACTCGCAAGACACTAGGCCGCGTGGAAGCGGGCACACATGGACACAGTGGATAATTGAGAGGGAGGCCTGTGCCATTGCGGCAGGGTTCGGAGACGAGGGGAGACGTCGATGCCGCCGACACTGGGCGCGCTGCTGCGCACACCGCGCCTGCACCTTCGCCTGCTCACCGGACAGGACCGGCTGCACCGCGAGGTGGAGTGGGTGGCGGTCAGCGAACTCAGCGACCCTACGCCCTACCTCGCCGGGGGCGAACTGGTGCTCACCACCGGGGTGCGGTGGGTCGACAGACTGCCCGACCTCCGTGGATACGTACGCCGCCTGGCGGAGCGCGACATCGCCGGGCTCGGCTTCGGCGCCGCCGTCAACTTCGACGAGACACCCGACGAGCTGCGCGATGCCGCGGCGGAGTTCGGGGTGACCCTGGTGGAGGTGGCCCGGGAGACGCCTTTCATCGCGATCGGCAAGGAGGTCTCCCGGCTGCTGGCCAAGGAGGAGTACGAGGGCCTGAGCCGGGCCTTCACCGCCCAGCGCGAGCTCACCCGGGCCGCACTCAGCGGGGCACCCGCCGTCGTGGACCGGCTCGCCCGAGAGCTCGGCGGGTGGGTTCTGCTGCTGGGGCCGGACGGTTCGGTCCGGCACGCCGCCCCGGCCTCCGCCGCCGACCGCGCGCCCGGGCTTGCCGCCGAGCTGTCCCGGCTCCGAAGCGCGGGTCTGCGCTCCAGCGTCTCGTTGACCTCGGGCGGTGACCGGGTGTCCATCCAACCCCTTTCCACGGGCCGTCGGATCCGCGGCTTCCTCGCGGTGGGCGCGCTGGAGGCCTTCGGCTCCGACGACCGCACCCTGGTCAACGCGGCCGTCTCACTGCTGTCCCTCGAACTCGAGCGGCCTTCCTCCGGCCGAGGGGCGCGGGTGCGCTCGGGTGTCCTCTCTGCGCTGCTCGGCGGGGCCCTCGACCCGCGGCACCCGGGCGCGGCCGAACTGCGGGAGGTCCTGCCCGCCGAACCGGTGGTCGTGGCCGCCGCAGAGAGGCCAGCTCCCGAAGGTCCGCTGCCGGATGGCGTCCTGGTGGCCGCGGACGGGGACCGCACGCTCCTGTTGGCCGCCGCGAACAGGGGCGCCGGAGCGGTCGCTGAGGCCCTGGACGGCCCGGTCGGGCTGAGCGATCCCGTGGGCTACGCGGACCTGGCCGCAGCCCGGTCCCAAGCCGAACAGGCACTGTCGGCCGCGTCGGAGGAGGGGCACGCGCTGGTCCGCTTCGAGGAGCTGCCCGGGGGCCTGCTGGGCCTCCTGGACAACCCCGCGGGGGCCCGTATGGCCGACGACCTGCTCGCCCCGCTCGACGAACAGCGCACCGGCCCAGAACTGCTCGCCTCACTGCGGGCCTACCTCGCCGCGTCCGGTCGGTGGGACTCTGCCGCCGAACAGCTGGGTGTGCACCGGCACACCCTGCGCTACCGGATGAAACGGATCCGGGAACTGCTCCCCGGCGACCTCGACGACCCCGACCACCGCACCGAGCTGTGGGCCGCCCTCCGTGTCCGTGAGGGACGTCCCCTTCGGTGACAGCCCGGTGACCCTTCGGTCGCGTCCTGTGGAGGCTCTCCGACAAAAGCCTCTTGCTGTTCGACGCGCGGACATCTCGCCGTCGGTTCCCGACAGCAGTGGCTCTGCAGAGTGGAGACGTCCCTTGAAGTGACACGTCCGCCTAGGGCGGACCACGTTGGAGGAGTCCCCCGAACCATGCAGACCAGATTCGGCCGCAGTACCGGTGCCTTCGCCGCCGCGGCCTCAGCCCTCGCCCTCCTGGCCGCCTGCGGGCCGAGCGCGGAAGAAACGACCGACGCCGCCGACAACGGGGGAGAGGAGATCTCCCCGGACACCCTGGTCATCGGTGCCGTCCCGGCCGAGGAGGCCACCGGGCTGGAGAACAGCTACGAGCCGGTCATCGCCATGCTCGAGGACGAGACCGGACTGGACGTGGAGTTCCAGACCGCGACCGACTACGCGGCGGTCATCGAGGGCCAGCGCAGCGGCCAGATCCACGTCGCCCAGTACGGCCCCTTCTCCTACTACATCGCCGAAGAGACGGGCTCGGACATCTCCGTCGCCGGCGCCATGGTGCAGGAGAAGGAGGAGCCGCCCGGCTACGTCGCCTACGGCGTCGTGCCCGAGGACTCGGACATCGAGAGCATCGAGGACTTCGCCGGCCGCCACCTGTGCTTCGTCGACCCCAACTCCGCCTCCGGTTACCTCTACCCGCTGGCCGGACTGCTCGACGCAGGAATCGAGGAGGACGACTGGGAGGAGACCTTCGCCGGCGGTCACGACGCCTCCGCTATCGCCGTGGCGGCCGGGGAGTGCGAGGCCGGATTCGCCTTCGACACGATGGTGGACGAGACGCTCGTCGAGAACGGCTCCATCGAAGAGGGCGAACTCGACGTGGTGTGGGAGTCGGAGACCATCACCAGCGCCCCGATCACCGTCTACAACGGCCTCGAGGAGGAGCTGTTCGACACGGTGATGAGCGCCCTGCAGGAGCAGGGGAACCAGGACTACCTGGTCGCCAACGACTACTGCGAAGAGGGCGACTGCGACCTCACCGACGAGCGCATCTGGGGCTGGGAAGCCGTTCCGGACGACTTCTACGACCCGCTCGAAGTCGTCTGCGAGGCCACCCAGTCCCCGCAGTGCACCGAAGAGGGCTAGCTCCTCGCCCCTAGCCCTTCAGCCCTTCAGCCCTGATGCACCCGACCGGGGCGACCCGGACCGCCTCCGCCGACCTCGAGGAGTCTCGTGGACACCACGACCCAACCCCCGCCCGCCATCCGCTTCGAGGACGTGACCAAACGCTTCGGAGACACCACCGCCCTGGACGGGGTGTCGGTGAGCGCGCGCACCGGTGAGGTGCTCGTTCTGCTAGGGCTCTCCGGCTCGGGCAAGTCCACTCTGCTCCGCCACGTCGACGGCCTCCAGATGCCGACCAGCGGCGGCGTCCGGGTCCTGGGAACCGACGTCCCCGCCGCCCGTGGACGGGAGCTGCGCGCGCTACGGCGCCGGATCGGGTTCATCTTCCAGCAGTTCCACCTGGTGGACTCGCTGACGGTGCTGGAGAACGTGTGCACGGGTGCGCTCGGCCGGCTGCGCGGGCCTCGCCTGGGCCTGCCGACGTACCCGCGCACGGTCCGGGAGGAGGCCCTGGCCCAGCTCGACCGCGTCGGCCTGGCCGACCGCGCCTTCCAACGTGCGGACACGCTCTCCGGCGGCCAGCAGCAGCGGGTCGCCATCGCCAGGGCCATGCTGCAGAGCCCAGAGGTCCTCCTCGCCGACGAACCGGTCGCTTCCCTCGACCCCGAGTCGGCGCACCAGGTCATGGAGCTGATCCGGGACGTGGCCGCGGAGGAGGACCTCACCGTCCTGTGCAGCCTTCACCAGGTCGACCTGGCGCTCTCCTGGGGCGACCGGGTCGTCGGCCTGCGCTCGGGGAGGGTGGTCATGGACAGTCCGGTCGCCGACCTCGATCGGGACGAGGCGATGGCGGTCTACGGCAGGGTCGGCGCCCCCGGCCCCCTGGCTGCCGGTTAGGAGCGAACGCACGTGCTCACCAGCCCCGTCAAGCCGACCACCCCGCCCCCGGACCAGACCCCGGCCCCGTCCACACGGACACTGAACCCGCCCCGTCCGAGCGGGGTCGCAGCAGTGCTGACCGTGCTCACCCTGATCGGGATCGGCGTCTGGTCCCTGATCGACCTGCGGATCAACGTCGCCACCCTCATCGCCAGCGCTCGGAACGTGTCCGACTTCCTCGCCCGGACGCTCCCGCTGGACTTCCCCGGCCCCGCCGAACTGCTCGGCCCCCTGGCGGTCACCCTCGCCATCGTCATCTCCGCCACCCTGCTGTCCGTGGCGCTGAGCATCCCCCTGGCGATCTGGGCGGCGCGCAACATCACCCCCGGCACCCCGGCCCGGTACACGTCCCGAGCCGTCATCGTCGTCGCCCGCGCCATCCCGGACGTGGTGCTGGCGATCCTGTTCTTCCGGCTCTTCGGCTTCGGGGCCGTCACCGGTGTCCTGGCGATGGGGCTGCACTCGGTCGGCATGGTCGGCAAGCTCTACGCCGACGCCATCGAGCAGATCGACGAAGGGCCGCGCCAAGCGCTGCGGGCTGCGGGGGCGAGCCGCCTCCAGGAGCTCACCGGCGGTGTGCTGCCCCAGGTGCTGCCCGCCTTCGTCGCGACCGCGATGCACCGACTCGACATCAACCTGCGGATCTCGGTGATCCTCGGGTTCGTGGGGGTGGCCGGCATCGGGCAGGAACTCGCCCACGCCCTGGGCCGCCTCGACTACCAGAGGGGTATGGCCCTGGCGCTCATCGTGCTCGTGCTGTGCGTGGCGATCGAGCTGCTGTCGGTCGGCGTCCGCCGGTCCCTGCTCCCGCACACCGAGCAGCGGTCGACCGGGGTCACCGGGTTGGTGTCGCGGCTGCGCACCCGCGCCGCGGAGGCGCGGTCGGGCGACGGCCCCCGGGGCGCACGGGCCGAAGCGGACCCGAGGGCGGCCTCGGCCGCGGCCCCGGCCTCCGGCCGGGTGCGCCCGCCGTGGACCCCGGCCCGGCTGCGGCGCTCCTTCTACGCACTGGTCACCGTCGCGGTCCTTGCCGCTTCGGTCGGATACTCGCTCATCGATTTCAACGGACTCATCGACTCCAGCCAGGGTCCGCTGGGCGTGCTGGCGATGTTCTGGCCGCCGGAAACCGGGGGCATCGGTGAACGGCTCGTCCAAGGCCTGGTCGTCACGGTGCAGATCGCCTTCGCCGCCACACTGCTCGGTATGGTGCTAGCACTGCCGGTGGGCGCGCTCGCCGCCCGCAACGTGGCCCCGCACCACAGGGTCGGCCAGGCCTGCCGGATGTTCATCGTGCTGGTCCGGGCCATCCCCGAACTCATCCTGGCGATCATCTTCGTGGTCATGATCGGGCTCGGGCCCGTGGCGGGCACGCTCGCCCTGGCCATCGGGGCGGTGGGCCTGCTCGGCAAGCTGGTCGCCGACTCGGTCGAGGAAGTCGATCCCGGGCCTGAACGGGCGCTCCGGGCGACCGGTGCGACCCGGGTCCAGGTGTTCTTCGGCGCGACCCTGCCACAGGCGATGCCCGCGTTCGTCGGCCACAGCATGTACCAGCTCGACGTCAACATCCGGGCTGCGACCATCCTCGGCATCGTCGGCGCCGGCGGTATCGGCTACGAGCTGCTCAACGCCGCCCAGGTACTGGAGTTCGGCGTGGTCACCCTCATCACCCTGATGGTCTTCGGTGTCGTCATGGCCGTGGAGCTCATCGCGGTGTGGCTACGCGGAGTCGTCGGCAGCCGCGGCTGACCCGGGCCGAGTGACCGAGAGTGATAGTGCTGACGGGTTCCGGCGTTCCCCGGGTGCGCGCGTGAAAAATGCACCACAATGGACCCTCATAGCACGGAGTAATCGCCCGGTCACGTGAAGATCGGGCGTCAGGGGGCGTCGTGAGGTCACTACGGGACGACGAGCAGATCGGCCACACCGGCCCGTTCCCGCCCTTGGGTGGACAGCGTGTCGGCGACGGGTCCGGACCGGGCGGTAGGACAGGGGTCGGTGCGGCCGCCCTCCGGTGGCAACCGCCGGTGGACCGGGACGAGGTCCGTTCCTTCCTCGCCTATCTCAGGGCCTGCCTGCGCCGCGAGGCCGTGCACAACCACACCGTGCGCGCGGAACACCTCGCCTCCGACACCTGCGCCTGCCTGCCAGCCGGCCCCGAGCTGCTGTTCAGCGGGGCCAGGGACACACTTCCGCTGCACCCGGAGAGCGCCCGGGTCCTCCGGCTGGCCGGGCGGCACGGGCAGGCACTGCGCTACGGCTACCCCCTCGTCGTCCTCGGCGAGGGCGAGGACCGCGAAGTACTTCCGCTTCTCACGGTGGACGTCCGGGTCGTGGACGAGCGGGAGGAACGACCCCCGGGAGACCCGGGCGGCGCCCCACTGGTCCGCGCCGTGGGACCACCGGACGTCAACACCGCGCTCCTCTCCCGGCTCGGCATCACCGATCCAGAGGACCTCTTCGAACTGCGCACCCGGCTCCGCGCCGACGCCCCCGACACCCTGCACCGGCCCGCCGCCGTCGCCGACCTGGCCGTCAAGGTCCGCACGCTGCTGACCCGGCTCGAGATCGACCGGGTCGACGACATCGCGCCCCTGGGCACCCGGGGCCGACCCGGAGTGGTCCACACCGGAGCGCACAACACCGCCGTGCTCTTCCGGGCGGGCCCCGGAGGCAGCGGCGACGGCGACGAGACCGAACCCGGCAGCACCGACCAAGTCCTCGCCGACCTGGACCCCGCGGACCGGGACGGGCTCGACCCGGACGCCGTCCCCGGCACCTCCCTGGAGTCCCTGCTCGGCGACCCCCCGAACGGCCGACGCGCCAAGCTCGCAGCGCAGCAGACCGTACTTGGGCGCCGACGCAAGGGAGCCCGAGCACAGCGCAGGGTCGCCGAGGAACAGGACCACAACCCCGTTCCTACCCCGGTGTCGACCACCGCCCTCAGCCAGGCCCAGTACACCGTCCTCCACGCCGCCATGCGGGAACAGCTCACCGTGGTGGCCGCACCGCCCGGTAACGGCACCCACGACCTCGTCGACGCCCTGGTGCGCACCGCCGTCACCAACGGCCAGCGGGTCCTGGTGTGCGGCCGCACTGAGGCCGACCTCGCGGAGGTCCTCGCCCGCGCCGACACCGCACCCGGACACCCCGTCATCCGAGTAGGCGGCCCCCGGCAGCGCGCCACGGAGGTCCGACTCCTCACCCGACTGCTCGCCCAGCACACGGGCGCCCTTCCCGCGGGGAGCTGCGCACCCAACGGCGAGGACGGCACCTCGCACCGGAGCGACCTGAACAGCGCCTGGAACCGGGTCCAAGCGGTGTGGTCGGCCATGGACACCATGGCCTCCGGAGGTCACGTCCTCGCCCATCTGGCCGAGGAACGCGGACGCAGCATCGCTCGCGGATGGGACCCGGACAGCCTGTTCACCCCCGAGCGCGGCGGCCCCGAGTACTGGCTGCACCGCGCCGAGCGAGGCGCCGCCGGAGGCCTCGGCGGTATACAGCACCGGGCCGCGGTCCGCCGCGAACTGGGAGTGACCACCGACCCCGGAGGGCTGAGCCAGCTGTGCGCCGTCGCCCGCCTGGAGAGCGAGTGGCGCGAGGCGGTGGACCGCAGGACACGGTGCGCGCCCCTCGGCGAGCTCACCGGCGAGCTCGCCGAAGCCCTCGCCGACCACCGAAGGGCCAGCTCCGCCTGTCTCACCGCGGTCGCCGAACCCCGGCTGTGGCGCGGGCGCACGGCCATCGAGAACCGCCTCGAATCACTCAACTGGAACCACGGCGGCGGGTGGCCCGGCCTGTCCAGCCTCCTCGACACCCTCCCCGCCTGGGTGTGCCGCACCGACCAGGCCCGGGCCCTGCCACCCCAGGCCGGGCTGTACGACCTCGTGGTCGTGGTCGGAGCCGACCAGACCCGTGTCAGCGAGCTCCTACCGGTGCTGTACCGCGCCAGCCGCGCCGTCGTGGTCGGCGACCCCGCGCACCCCGGCCCGGCGACCATGCTGGAACCGGAGGAGGAACGTCGGGCCCTGGCCACCGCCGGACTCGCCGCGGACCAGCTGGACGGCCGCGCGCTCCGGCACGGTGCTGGATCGGCCCTGCGGGCGGCTTACAAGGCCGCCCCGCCGATGCTCTGGCTCGACGAGCACGACGGTGCACCCGCGGTGCTGGCCGACGCCGCGTCCCGGCACTGCTACGGCGGACGGGTCGGCGTGCTGAGCACGCCCGACCCCGCCGGTACGGCCGCGTTCGAGTGGCGCGACGTCGGCGGGACCTGCGAGGCGGCCCCGGGATCGTCCTACATCAACCGCGACGAGGCCTACCGGGTCGCCGTGGTCGTGGACGAACTCGACCAGGAACTGCCCGAGGGGCACACGCTCGTGGTCGTCGCCCCCATGCAGCCACAGGTGGCCCTGATCCGCCGCCTCCTGCGCCAGCGGGCGCTGCGCCGACCGGTACGGGTCGGCGGCCCTGACCTGCTGGAATCCGACACGGACGCCGCCGACGTCACCGTACTCTCCCCGATGCTCGCGGAGGGGGCCCCAGCCATCGCCGAAAGGCGGGTGCGTCGGATGAATCACCTCTGGTCCTCCGTCCTCACCCGCACCAAGAGTCGACTCGTCGTGGTCGGCGACCGCGCGCACTGGTACAGAAGCGACGGCCCGCTCGGCGACCTGCTCAGCGGGCACACCCGGACCGGCGGGGACCCCGCGAGTACCGCCCTCGTCGACGCCCTGCGCGCGGCGGGCACCGGTGTGGCCGTCGGTCAGCGCATCCGCGGGTGGGCCGCGGACCTGGTGGTCAGCTACGGGGCCAGGCGCGTCGTACTCCTGCTCGACCGGGAACCGGACGGCCCGGCCCTGCGGCGCCTGATGGCCAGGGGAGAGGCACTCAACCAAGCCACCGACGACCTGGTCGTGGTGGTCCCGGCCTGGCGGTGCCTGGCCGACCCCCGAGGTCTGGTCGAGGAGATCCTCGCCGCCTGCTGACCCGCACTACCCTGAGGGACAACGCGCGGATGCCCGACATGGGTGGGCGAAAGGGGAATACGGGTGCCTGAGGGCCATACGCTGCACCGGTTGGCGGCGCACTTCGACAAGACCTTCGGCGGCGGCACGGTAAAGGCCTCCAGCCCGCAAGGACGGTTCGCCGAGGGCGCCGCCCGGCTCAACGGCCGGGCCCTCACCGAGAGTGAAGCCCACGGCAAGCACCTCTTCCTCGGCTTCGACTCCGGCGAGTGGCTCCGCATCCACCTCGGCCTCTACGGGGCCTGGACGTTCGGCGACGCCGACGGCGAACGCCACCTGGGCGCACCCCGCGCCGAGGGCGCCGACCGGATCGACCTCGAGCGCGACCCCGAAGGCTTCGTCGTCCCGCCCGCCCCCGTAGGCGCCGTCCGCGTCCGCCTCGTCAACTCCTCCGGCTGGGCCGACCTGCGCGGCGCCTCCGCCTGCGAGGTCATCACCCAACCCGAGAAGCAGGCCGTCCAAGAACGTCTCGGACCGGACCCGCTGCGCGCCGACGCCGACCCCGACCGCGCCTGGCACACCATCAGCCGGTCCCGCAGCAGCCTCGCAGTGCTCCTCATGCGCCAGGACGTGATCGCGGGCATCGGCAACATCTACCGTGCCGAGTCACTGTTCCGCGCCCAGCTCGATCCCCGCACCCCCGGCCGCGAGCTCACCAAGCCCAAGTGGAACGCCCTCTGGGACGACCTCGCCCAGCTCCTCCGCGACGGCGTCCGCGACGGCTACATCATCACCACCCGCCCGGAAGACCGCCCCGACCCCGCAGCCCACCCGGTACCCCGACCAGACACCCTCTACGTCTGCTACCGGACCGGTGACCCCTGCCGCCTCTGCTCCTCTCCGATCGCCGCCACCGAAATCTCCGGCCGAACCCTCTACTGGTGCCCCGGCTGCCAGAAATCCGACTAGGTAGTTCCCCATATCTCCCGAGGAGCGCAAAACCACAAAGGATTAAACTGCAAGGTTTTCCCTTAGGTTAATGTTCCTCCGTTGGTCGGGGGTGTTGGTCAAAGAGCTCTGCCAGTCGGGGGTCTCCTTCCGGGCTGGGGTGTCCTCCTTTCCCGCCGCGTGATTGTGGCCGTCTCCGCTGCGCGCGTCAAGGTCGTCGCCGTCGAGCGCTTCGCGCGTCAACGGCGCTCCACCTTGACCCGCTTCGCTGCGACGGCGGGTTGGCGGCTATCGGGAAAGGGGGACGGGTGGTCGAGGTCCGTGGCGAATTCGGGCTCCGCCCGAAAACTGATTCTGTCGGCCTGGCGGCCGATTCCTGCCCCTGCGCCGGAGCGTCGACGGGTCGGGTGTCGCGGCCGGTCATGGTGGGCTGCGGGGGCCGAACAGCGCGGCCTGCGGCCGGGTGGGCCACTGCGCCGGAGCCCACCGGTTGCGGGTGTCGCGGCCGGTCAAGGTGCGCGGCGAACCCCTCCCGCTGGGCCTTTTTCCGATGATCTTGCTACCAGTAGCAATTTCGGCGCCGAGATTGACTCTGGTAGCAAGATCATTCCCACGAAGGCCTGGATTTGCCCGCTTTGCCCAAGAATGCACACGAGGGGTGGGGCCTCCTTTCCTGGGAGCTTCTTCCTAGGGAAGGAAAGGTGGGTCAGTGTGGTCGGGTAAGGGTATTATCACTCCCGGGTTAGGTCCTTTCTGGGTCTTTCTTGGTATCCTGGTGGTGTGACTTCTTCTTTCGGGCAGTGCGGGAATGCGGCGGGCAATACGCCCGCCGTGGCCGCCATGGGTGCTGCCCGGGGAAAGATCACCGTGGAGATGGCGGAGGTGCCCCCGACCGGAGCAGCTGGCCAGGTCCTGGATGTGATCTCGCAGGTGTTCGAGGACTTCGACCGGGCCCAGCTTGCGATGCTGCTGCGCCTGGCGCAGCTGGAGGCGGCCGGGACCCTGTTGGAGGCGGGTGGGCAGAGGTCGGTGCAGAACTGGCTGATCCACTCGGTGGGGATGGCCCCCGTTGAGGCCAACGGGCGCGCCGAGCTGGCGCGGCGGTTGTTCGCCCAGGAGTTGCCCGCCACCCGGGAAGGCCTGGACTCTGGGTTGTTGTCGATCGGGGAGGCGGTGGCGGTGTGCAAGGCCGCCGATAAGGCGGTGGGGGCGCGCAACACTAAGGACTGCCCGGATGCTGGCCTCTTCCGGCGGATGGTGGAGGCCGGGATTCTAGCTTCCAAGGCCAGGGAGCCGGCGATGTCGACCTCCGACATCGCCCGGCTGGGCCGGGAGCTGCTGGCCCAGTACAACCCGGCGGTGGTGGAGGAGCAGTACCAGGCCGCCTTCGACGCCCGTGGTGCACGCCTGGTGCGCACCTTCGATGGCACTCACCTGTTCGAGGCCTGGGGTCCGGGTGAGCACGCCGAGGAGCTTAGGTGCGTGCTCAAGGCCCACGAGTCGGACTATGACCCCGAGAGGCTGCACGTGTCGGCCTCGGAGCGCATGTATGACGCGTTCATGAACCTGGTCCGGTCCGCGACCAACCCCACCGACCCCAGCGAGAGTGCCGAGGGTGCCGGGGGTGGGGATGGCAAGGGCGGCAAGGGCGGTCAGGGTCGCAAGCGTGCTGCGGTGGCGATGATCAACATCATGGTGCCCCTGCCCACCTTCCTCGGCCTCCAGAACCAGACCGGGGGTGCGGGGCCTGCGGTGACGCAGGACGGGCAGGTGGTCTCCATGGCCGCGATCCGTGCCCTGGCCCCCAACAGTGTGCTGCGCCGGATGATCACCTCCCCCAAGGGTGACCGGGTGTTGGACGTGGGCCGCACCCAGCGCGACGCCACGGGTGCTCTGCGGGATGCGGGGATGTTCGGTCACACCACCTGCGCCTGGTACCAGGGCTGCAACTTCCCGGCCAGCGGGTCGGAGGCCGACCACAAGATCAGCTTCTCGGCCGGTGGGTCCACGAGCGCGGACAACATTCAGCCACTCTGCTCAGACCACAACCGGCTCAAGTACCGGAGGGAGACCAACCCCGAGGCCTCCATCTGGCAGGGTCGTCCCTCCCACCGCAACCGCAACCGCAGCAACAAGGGGGAGGACTCGGACGGGGACCCGGAGCCAGCCCAACCCCCTTCCTGGAGTCACGGTCACCCTCGTTTTTGACTCCAACTGGGGGGTTCACCACACACCGGTACCACTCGAGACCGCTCCGGTG
>NZ_BAAGZJ010000019.1:0-99378 GCF_054778635.1 Nocardiopsis nanhaiensis | reverse complement strand
AGCACGCTCGTTACCTGGCCCGCCATCAGCACGAGCGGGCACGCCAGGACACCTACCTCCAGGCCGCCTGACGATCACGGAAGGTAACCATCACACAGTCGAAGGACTTATGAATCGCTGCACTAGGCGCCAGGTGTCGTGGCGGGTCGATCCGATGCTGTACGGGCTTGCTGTGTCAGGTGTCCAGGAGAGAGTCCTCGAAGAGGCTGTCGACCTCGGGGGCCTTCGGTATCAGCCCCTGGTCGCAGAGGTAGCGCGCGAGTGTCGTAAGGGCGTCCCTGTTGGCCGCGAGTCCGTAAGGGTAGGGGTCAGCGCCGAAGAGGGCGCGCTCCTCCGCGAGATAATGCGCCGCCAGGACGAGGTGGGAGCGCCTGAGGACGGACAGCCGACTCTGCGCCAGGCGCTTGGCCTCGCAGAACATGGTGAAGACCTCTCGGGCGAGCCATGGATGCTCCTCGAGCAGCGAAGTCCGTATGACGACGGTGTGGTTCATCGGGAGGAACCCGTGGGCTGCCACGCACCGCGAAGCCTCGGCACGAGGGTCGGTGAACAGGGGACGGAAGCGGCCGGAAGTCTCAAGCTCTTGCTCGTCGGTCCTGTTCAGGCGCGAGTTCATCCCGGGATACGGGCTCGGCAGTACGACGTCGAGAGCACGGCGGTCCAGGGCGGAGTAGAGCGTGTCCTCAGTCTGCATGCCGCTGACGCGGATATCGGCGGGCGGAGCGAAGCCGGTCTCGCCGCCGTGGCTGAGCTCGCGCGTGCGTTCGACGAACCAGTCGACGCTCGCCAGGTCGAGCCCCCAGTCGTCCGCGAGGATTCCCCTGGTCCAGACGGCCGCGGTGACCTGGTATTCGGTCAGCCCGATCCGGGTGCCGTTGAGCCGGTCGGGTGCAGGGCCGTCTGCGGCGGTCCACAGGTTGAGGTGGAACAGCCGTCGGCTCGGAAAGACGGGGATCGCTGTGTAGCCCCAACCGCTGACTTGGGAGATGAAGTACGAGGAGAGAGACATCTCCGCGACGTCGAAGGCGCTCTCGGACAGGAGCCGGAAGAAGATCTCCGAGGGGGCGAGAGGCGCGGCGTCGAGCGTCACCTTTTCGGTGTTGACCTCGCCGTCGAGGATCGGGCGTACCCGATCGTAATCGGCGAGCGCCGTCTTCAGGTTCAGGCTCATATGGCTTTGCTCCCTCGTTACTTCTCGCCGCACTACTTCGCTATCCGAAACATGTGCGATACCGTACGGGAACTTAAGCAAGCCGCCTGCGGAGATGTCAAGCATTCCGGGCGGCGAACAGAACGAAGCCGACCTGTGAGGAGAGTGCCAATGACTGGCGCCACCCCTGCCGTGCTCAACCTCGTTGCCGCCAACCGGATCCTGGCCAACGAGGGCGTGATCGACGCCTACGGCCACGTCAGCATCCGCCACCCCGAACACCCGGACCGGTACCTCCTAGCGCGCTCGAAGAGCCCGCAGTTCGTCGACGTCGACGACATCATGGAGTTCGAACTCGACGGCACACCCGTGGGAGACGATGACCGGCCCCCGTACTTGGAGCGCCACATCCACGGAGCCCTGTACGAGACACGCCCGGATTTTCACGCTGCGATCCATGCGCACACCGAGTCGGTCCTCCCCTTCACGGTCACGGGTGTGCCGCTACGCCCGGTCGTGCACGATGCCAGCGACATCGGGGAGCGCGTACCCCTCTGGGACATCAGCGAGAAGTTCGGTGACGATACCGACCTCCTGGTGACCAGCATGGACATGGGGCGCGATCTCGCCCAAAACCTGGTCGACAACCCCGTGTCACTCATGCGCGGCCACGGGTTCGCGGCCGGGGGCTCCTCGTTGCTGATGACCGTGCGGATGTGCATCTACATGGCCCGCAACGCCCACGTGTTGACGACGGCCATGGCCTTGGGCGAAGTCCGTGGACTCAGCGCCGGCGAGATCCGCGCCCGAGCACGCTTCAGCCCGGACTCCTCGGCGATGCGTCGCAGTTGGGATTACTGGCTCGAACGCGCCGGCTGCCGGGACCTCGTCACGGACTGACGGGAAGCCCACTTGACAGGGTGAGTCCCTGAACCCAGAATTGGCGCAATAACTTCGATATGCGAATAACTTGCGCGAAAGGGTCGCCAGTGACGAGCTCACAGCCTCAGGACCACGAGAGCACCACCGGTGCGCGTGCGTGGTCGAGCGACATCATTGCCGAGGCTGTTCGCGCTACCGGGGTGTCGCACATCGCGCTCACCCCGGGCGCGAGCTTCCGCGGCCTGCATGACAGTCTGGTGAACCACCTCGGGGACATCCGGCCCACGATGCTCACGTGTCTCCACGAAGAGCACGCGGTCGCTGTGGCCCACGGCTATGCCAAGGTGGCTGAGAGCCCGATGGCCGTGGCACTGCACAGCAACGTGGGGGTACTGCACGGCGCAATGGCGGTGTTCAACGCCTACGCCGACCGAGTGCCGATGCTGATCATCGGTGCGGACGGCCCTTCGGACGCCGCACGCCGACGCCCCTGGATCGACTGGCTCCACACGGTCTCCGACCTCGGAGCGGTTCTGCGGGACTTCGTCAAATGGGACGATCGGGCAGAGTCAGCTCATGCGGCGGTCGAGGCGATCGCCCGAGCGAACCAGCTCACCCGAGCCGCACCAACCGCTCCTGTGTTCGTCGCGCTGGACGTGGCGGCCCAGGAGGAACTCGTCGCGCCCCCGTCATTCTCAGTCGACGACGTCGCCTCTCTGGGAGCGCTGCGTCCAGACGAAGCAGACATCGAACGCGCCTCCGGACTGCTCCGAACGGACCGACGGTGCGTCATCCTCGCGGGGCGGGTGAGCCGGAGCCCGGCCGCGTGGCAGGAAAGGGTCGCGCTCGCCGAGAGTCTCGGTGCTCACGTCATCACGAACCACAAGCTGGGCGCGGCGTTCCCCACCACCCATCCCCTGCACTCCGGTGTGCCCGCCCGATTCCTGAGCCAGCGGAACCGGGAGCTGATCCGGGACGCGGACGTCATCATCAGTTTGGACTGGCTGGACTTGGCCGGCACCCTGCGCCAGGCGTGCGACGAGCGTCGGCCCTCCGCTGCGGTGATTCAGGTGAGCCCAGACCACCAACTCTTTGCGGGTTCCACGAAGCTGCACTTCAGCACACCACCGGTGAATGTGCACCTCCCCTGCTCTCCGGACGCGGCGGTCCCTGAGCTTCTCCGCGCGATCGGAGCCGGGCGTTCGGCCCCGCGCAACGGTGATGGGCCCTTAGTACGCCGCTCCAGTACGGGTCCCCCCAAATCCCCCCATACGCGCCTCGACAACGCCGACATCCAGGTCGCTCTGTGGAAGTCCCTCAACGGTCGTCCCCGCAGCCTACTGAGAGTTCCCTTCGGCTGGGACTTCTCCGAGTGGCCCCTCGAAGACCCGCTGGACTACCTCGGGGCTGAGGGCGGAGGCGGAGTGGGCGCAGGGCCCGGGATGTCGGTCGGATCGGCACTCGCTCTGCAAGGCAGCGGACGACTCGCGATCACGGTCCTTGGGGACGGCGACTTCCTGATGGGCTCCTCCGCGCTGTGGACCGCTGCGCGCTACAACATCCCCCTCCTCGTGATCGTGTCCAACAACTCCAGCTACTACAACGACGAGCAGCACCAGCTCACCGTGGCGAAGAGACGGGACCGTCCAGAGGCACGAGCGCACATCGGAGTACGGATCGACGATCCCGAGCCGGACGTGGCCGGATTGGCACGGGCTTACGGATGCGAGGGCATCGGACCGGTCTCGACCAGGACAGAGCTGGCCGCGGCGCTGGAACGAGGGATCGGCATCATCGAGCAGGGAGGGCGCGCCGTGCTCGATGTCCGGGTGGTGCGCGGCTACGGAGCCGTAGACGAGGTCGGTTGGAGTCGTGTTACAGGGCAGGTGGAACGATGATCGAAGAGCTTTTGGGCCGAGAGTGGCATCTGTCGATCGGCGGAGAGCCAACGCCTCATTCCGGCCACCGGTACGACATCGACGACCCATCCACGGGTGAGGTCGTCGCACAGGCACCTGACGGCGGCGAGAAGGTGGCTCAGGCTGCCGTCGCCGCCGCCGACGACGCCGTGCAGTACTGGCGTGAGACGACCCTTGACCAGCGGGCGAAGTACCTGAACCGGCTCGCGGCCGCATTGGAGGAGCGGTCCGAGGAGTTCGCCCTTCTCGACTCCATCTGCGGTGGTGGCTCCATCCGCGACATGCGCCGCGACACCGACACAGCGGTGAAGACTCTGCGCTACTTCGCCGGAGTGGCACCTCAGCTCGCCGGCGAGACGATCCCGGCCACCAGAAACCTTCACTTCACGGAGCGCATCCCCTTCGGTGTAGTCGTGCGCATCGTTGCGTTCAACCATCCTTTCCTCTTCACCGTCGCCCGGACGGCCGCGCCGCTCATGGCCGGGAACTGCGTGGTCATGAAACCGCCCGAGAGCGCCCCGCTCTCAGCGCTGCTCTTCGCGGAGATCGCCACCGACATCCTGCCCCGAGGGGTCCTGTCCGTCGTGGTCGGGCAGGGACCGACACTGCCGAGAGCGCTGGTGCGCCACCCTAAGGTTCGACGAATCGGCTTCATCGGGAGCGCGGCTACCGGACGCCTGATCCAACAGGAGGCAGCGGCGACCAACGTGAAGTCGGTGACCTTGGAGCTGGGCGGGAAGAACGCTTTGATCGCCTTCCCGGACGCCAATGTCGACATCGTTGCCGAGGCCGCCGTTCGCGGGATGAACTTCGGCTGGTCCGGCCAATCCTGTGGTTCAACGAGCCGACTGCTACTCCATGACGACATCGCCGACGCGGTACTGGAGCGCGTCGTAGCCCGGGTACGCGCCTTCGTTCTCGGCCGGGCCGTCGACGAGACAACCGACCAGGGGCCACTGACCTCCCATCCCCAAATGCAGAGCGTCCTCGACGACATCGCCACGGGCAGAGCCGACGGCGCGCACCTGCTGACCGGCGGCGGCCGACCGCCGGGCCTCGGTGGCTACTTCGTGGAACCAACCGTTTTCGACCACGTCACGCCGAGCATGAGGATCGCCCAGAAGGAGATCTTCGGACCAGTCCTCTCGGCGATGCGGTGGCGAGGCGTCGAGGAGGCAGTCGAGCTCGCCAATGGCGTGGACTACGGACTCACCGCCTCGATCTACACCCCCAACATCGATAGCGCCCTGACGACGGCGCGGCAGATGGAGACGGGCTTTGTGTGGATCAACGGAGTGGGTCCCCACTTCAACGGCGTCCCCTATGGAGGCGTCAAGGATTCCGGCGTCGGACGTGACGATGCCTTCGAAGAGCTCGCCAGCTACACACAGACGCGAGCCACGACCATCTTCCTTGGCTAGTCGAAAGCACAAGTACACGGACCGGCTCATCTCGAGTACCGAGCCGCTTCGTCCACATTCTGTTGTCCAGATTTACCGCACAAAGGAGTTGCCATGGGGAGAGATCTTCGCGTCGCGATCGTCGGTGGAGGACTTGGGGGTTTGGCTGCCGCCAACGCTCTGACTTCTGTCGGTGTTCATGTCGACGTCTACGAGCAGGCACCCGAACTCGGCGAGGTAGGGGCCGGCATCCAGCTCGCGCCGAACGGGGCCCGGCACCTGTACCGGTGGGGGCTGTGGGACGACATCACTCGCGTGGGCGCGCCCCTGGGTGAGGGGTCTCAGTACCACCGGTACGACGGCACACCGGTGGCACCCGTAGTCACCACTGACTCCAGCGGCTGGAACGCCCTCCTCGGTATGCACCGGGCCGACTTCATCGACGTGCTCGCCAAGCACCTCCCATCGGGCACCGTGCACACGAATCACAAGTGCGTCGGCTTCGAACAGGACGCGAAGACGGGGAGGGTCTTCTTCGAGGACGGAGCGACCGCCGAGGCCGACGTGGTCCTGGGCACTGATGGGATCCACTCAACCCTCCAGCGCGCTGTCGTCCCGCCTTCGCAGCCCGTGTTCTCCGGATCCATCGCCTACCGCGGTTTGGTGGAACACGAGCGGGTGCCGGACTGGCCCACGGACCGCTTCATGCTCTGGATGGGAGACGGCAAGCATGTTCTCGTCTACCCGGTGCGGAACGGGACGTTGATCAACTATGTGGGATTTGTACCGACCGACGACCAGAAGCGCGAGTCTTGGTCAGCCCCCGGTGACCCGGACGCGCTGCGCGCGGCCTTCACCGGTTGGGACCCCATGGTCGAGGCACTATTCGCGGAGGTCGAGCAATGCTTCTGGTGGGGTCTTTATGACCGCGAGCCCTTGCCGAGGTGGACGGAAGGACGGCTGACGCTGGTGGGTGATGCTGCCCATCCGATGCTCCCGCACCTGGGCCAGGGCGTGAGTCAGGCCATCGAGGATGCTGCCACACTGGCTGTGCTGCTGGATGGTACCGACGCAGAGCAGGCCCCGCGGGCTCTCCAGGCTTACGAGCGGATTCGCCGCGAGCGCACGGGAGCGGTGCAGCAAGGCGCCCGAAACAACGGGCTCAGGTACGGCTCCAGTTACGACGACCTCGAGGTGCGCGATGCCGACCTCGCCCGGACGGCGGAGCTGCGCCGGTGGATCTACGACCACGACGCCGCCACCGCGGCACAGGAGTTCGCCGGGTAGAGGACCGGTGCTTTTTCCGGGGTGTCGATAGAGGACCGGTCCTCGCCTCCGACAACGGTAAAGGCCGGGGCGCGGTAACGGGCTTCTCCCGGCCGTTGCTCCGGCCCGCCTTCTGCACCTGCGATGCACCGTTACCAGGATCTGGTGTGTTGGCAGGGAACTCGAAGGGTGCATGCTGGCCGGTTCGGGATCCGATGTGAAGACGGCAGGACAGCTGTCAGGGACGGCTACGGGGAGCAGCTACGAACCTGTGAACTGTGTCTTCACGCTGAGAAATGAGGTGGGGACTGATCAACGACGCCTCGGCCCTCGACAGCTGGTGAAGAACTTCGAGCTCACGGTCCGAGAGACCACCCCCGACCGCGTACCGGCTCAGGCCGCGCGACTACTGGAGGACGTGCTCCGTGCCCCGCACCCGGGTTTGGCCCCTCTATGTCGGCGGCGCCTTAGGCCCCTACGGCAGCACCATGGTGACTCCCATCGTCCACGAAGTGGCCGAGGGCTTGCACACCACTCCCGAGATCGCCGCCGGGGCGGTGACCGCCTACATGGTGCCCTTCGCCGGACTGATGCTGGTCTCCGGCACCCTCGCCGAGCGGTGGGGACGGCGCAACACCATGCGGATCTCGCTCTACGTGTTCGTACTGGCGTGCGCCCTGTGCGCGCTGGCCCCGAGCACGGAGCTGTTCATGGCGGCGCGGGCCTTGCAGGGCGCGACCAACGCCTTCACGACCCCGCTCTTGGTCGCGGCCATCACCGACTCCGTGCCCAGGCAACGTCTCGGCCGTTCCCTGGGATGGTTTGCGGCCTTCCAGGCGTGTGGTCAGGCCTTCAGCCCGTTGATCAGCGGCGCGGCCGCGATGGCGGACTGGCGTTTAGCCTTCGCGGCGCCTGCGTTGTGCGCGCTCGTGCTGGCGCTGCTGCCTCCCGATGAGGAGAGTACGGGCCGCCGCGCTTCGGGGCACGCTTCGTGGGCGTCGCTGGTCAACCGCCAGCTGGTTCTGGCCTGTGTGCTGGCCTTCCTCTGCTATCTGGCGGCCGTCGGCCTGACTGTGCTCTCGGCGCTGCGAGCCGGGGACGAGTTCGGGCTGGGCCCCGGCGAACGCGGTCTGGTGGCCTCCGCCTTCGGGGTAGCCGGGCTGCTCATCGCCGACTCCGCCGGGCGCCTATTGGACCGGCTCGGCCCGATCCGGCTAGGGGTCCTGGCCAACACGGTGCTGATCGTGGGTGTTCTCTTGAGCGCGCTCGGCCCCACTGTCGGAACGATGGTGGCCGGGATCGTCGGGGTGGGTGTGGCGGTGACGGCCATGCGGGCGACGATCAACACTGTGGCGGCTACGAGCGCGCCGCACAACCGGGGCGGGGCGGCCTCTCTGGCGTTGGCCTTCCAGTTCTTCGGCGGGGCCATCGCACCGCTGGTGTGGGTGCCCCTGTACGGCTTGCACCCGTCTCCGGGGTTCGCCTCACTCGCCACGGCACCCTTGCTGGCCTTGGTGATTCTGGCAGTGGCACACCGTTACACCTTAGTGCCACCGCGATAGCGCCTCCGGTCTACCTGGACGTCATGGTCAGAAGTTGGCCCGAGCACGCGGGATAGCGGCTTCTTCCCGGGACGTCTCGTAGGAAGGTCCCGTGATGCTTCCCCACCAAACGCTCAGTACTTCAGCAGCATCCTCCCCGACAGCAACTAGATGCGGAGTTCCTCGAAACGGCCCGCCGAGGGCCTACCGCGCACGACGAAGGGCCGTCACCTGCGCTCGCGCCCAGGTGACGGCCTCGTGAACGGGTAGATCCGACGAGTGTTGCGGCTACAGGTCGGTCTCCTCCACGACCTCGAACTCGAGGACGTCGGTGAACTCGCGTCCGTAGGAGTCGGTCGCGGTCACCTCGGCGGTGTGCTCACCGGCCTCGAGGTCCTCGGGCAGGTCGTAGCGCCACAAGTGCATCGTCCGGTCGGCGACGCTGCCGCCGTGCACCAGCTGCTGCGAGACCGCGTACGGGTCGGAGTACTCAGCGCCGACGTTGACCGCCTCGCCCTCCAGCTGCTGGGTGCGCGCGGCCTCCTCGTCCGGGCCGCCGTTGAGGCTGACGTCGACCGTCGAGCCGGTGGTGCCGAAGAAGAAGTTGGTCGTCAGCCAGGTGCCCTCGGACAGGTCGGTACGGTCGACCGCCAGGGGCGCGTCGAGCTCGGGGGCCTCCCCGACGGGGTCCTCGTTCCACTCCTGGCGCTCGTCGAACCACTCGCGGTAGGTCGGGCTGTTGATACCCAGCTGCGTCTGCACGTCGTCGGACTCACCGGTGACGGTGTAGCGCTCCTGGAACTGGTTGCCCTCGACGTCCAGCGTCGTCAGGCCGGGACGGCCGCCGTCACGGCCGATCGACGTCGGGTACCCGTCGTCGCCGACCTCACCGGAGTACCAGTCACCCGAGATCGCGCCCGCGGTGATGTGTGGGAACGGCAGACCCTCGATACCGAAGAGGTCGCGCCAGCCCTCGACGTCGTCGCCTGCCTCGAGGTTCTCGATGGTGTGGCTGTGTCCGGCCACCGCTACTGCCTCGCGGCCCTCCATCAGCTCGTGCACCTCGGCGACCTGGTCGACCTGGTGCACCGGGGAACCCTCGTCCGCGTAGTTGAGCAGGCCGATGTGGCCGGCGAGCACGACCAGCTTGTCGTCGGCGACGTTCTCCAGGTCGCGCTCGAGCCAGGTGAGCTGGTCGTCGCCGATGCGGCCGTTGTAGGAGGGGTCGCCCTCGGGGTCGGAGCAGTGCTCGTCGATCCCTTCGGGGCTGTCGTCGGCCGCGGTGCACGGGTACTCGACGGAGTTCAATGCGATGAAGTGCACGTCTCCGACCTCGTAGGAGTAGTACTCCGGAGCCAGCTCCGCGCGGAAGGTGTCGAAGGAGTGTTCGGGACTCGGGGAGTCGAAGTCCATGTCGTGGTTGCCCGGCAGGAAGCGGGCCGGCCCGTTGGTCTCACCGGCCAGCTCCTTGATGTCCGGGTAGAGCGAGAGGTCGTCGCCGGCGACGTCACCGACGAACAGCGAGCCGCAGCCCGCGTAGTCCTCGCGCTCGGACAGGTCCTTGATGGCACCGGCACGCGCGTACTCGACCTCGTCCAGGTCGTAGGTCTGCAGGTCGCCGGCGATGACGCAGCTCTGCGTGTCGGCGCCGGTCAGCTCGCTTTCGGCGACCGGGAAGTTGACCGCGTCCGGCAGCGGCCCGGTGGGGTCGATCCCGCCGTAGCGCAGGTCCGGGGACCCTTCAGGCAGGTGGTGATAATGGAACTGCGGGACGTTGAACTCGTCCATCGGCACTTGGTAGCCCGACGGCTGCGTGATGGACACGGTCATGTTGTCGAAGGCGGGAAGCTCGTACCGGCCGTCGTCGTCGGTCACGACCACGTCGACGCCGTTGGTGACCGTGACACCGGCCAGGCCGTCCTGGCCCTCGCTGGAGCCGTCGGCTTCGGCGTCGACGAACACCGTGCCGGTCAGGACCGAACCGTCGTCGGGGCCGTCCTCGGTCTGTACGACCTCGACCTCGCCGCGGTAGGCGATGTCGTCCCAGTCCTCCGTGGGCGAGGCGGCCGCGGGCACGGGCGCCACGGTCACGGAACCGGCGATGACACCGGCTACCGAGGCCGCCAACGTGGTGCGGAACCAGCGGCGCGTCAGCGGGGCGCGCCGCGGGTGCGCATCTCGGGGGCTGTTCGTGAGCATGCGGTTGCTCTCCGATGCGTTAGGGGACACAACCGGTCGGTGGGACCGGCGGAGAGCAACTTTCGTCGACGCGGCTGAACGAGGTCCGAGTTGCCGACCAACAGTCGACCAGCGTTCGGTGACGACTGGAAGCACCGCCGAAACGGCACTCCCGTCGACACGCCGGTCGGCACGGTGGTTCAGCGGGTGCTCAGGATGAGGCCCTCGTAGCCGTTCGCGCGTACCGTCTCGCAGTCTTCGGCGTAGTTTCCCAGACCGGCGGCGTACAGCATGAAGGTGCGCTTCTTGCCCTCGACGTTGGCGCCGACGTACCACGAGTCGGCGTGGTGGAACAGCGTGCGCTCCGCCAGCTCCTCGACGCGGCCGTTCCACTTCTCGGCAGCGTCCGCCCGGGCCTCCACCTGGGTGATTCCGCGCTCACGCGCGTCGACGAGCAACCGGATGACCCAGTCGACCTGCTGTTCGGACGTGAGCACCATGTTGGCGAGCACGGCCGGGGAGCCGGGTCCGTTGAGGACGAACATGTTGGGGAAGCCGGGGACGAACATGCCCAGGTAGCTCAGCGGTCCGTCCGCCCAGCTCTCCCTGATGGTGGCTCCGTCGAGGCCGCGCGGGTCGATCTTGTTGAGGGTGCCGGTCATGGCGTCGAACCCGGTGGCGAAGACGAGCACGTCGAGCTCGTGGCGCTCGGTGCCGGTGACGACGGCGTCGGCGGTGATGTGGGACATGGGGGCACGGCGCAGGTTGACCAGGCGCACGTGGTCCCGGTTGAAGGTCTCGTAGTACCCGGAGTCGGTACAGATCCTCTTGGCACCCAGTGGGTGGTCCGTGGGGGTGAGGTCGTCGAGTACCCTCGGGTCGCGGACCTTCTCGCGGATCTTGGCGGCGAAGAACCGTTGCGCGTACCGGTTGGCTTCGAGGTCGCTGAGCTGGTCAGGGAAGGTCTTGCTGAACAGGACCCCGCCGGTGTTCCAGGTGGACTCGAACGCCTCCTGCCGTTCCCGCTCGGTGGCCTCGGAAGCCTTCTTCGGGTGTGCTTCGTGGGGGGATCCGCCGCCGCTGGTGCGGGACTTGGCGCGGCGGTCCGGGTACTCGCGGCGGATGCGCTCCTGGTCCTCCTCGGTGAGCGGCCGGTTGTGGGCGGGCACGCTGTAGTTGGCGGTGCGTTGGAAGACGGTGAGCTCCGCGGCCTCCTCAGCGATCACCGGCACCGCCTGGATACCCGAGGAACCGGTGCCGATCACCCCGACGCGCTTGCCGGCCAGGTCGGGGCCGGGTTCGGGCCACTGGGCGGTGTAGTAGACCTCGCCGGCGAAGTCGGAGACGCCCGGGATGTCCGGGGTGATCGGGGCGGAGAGCGCCCCGGTGGCGAAGATGACGTGGCCGGCATGGTACTCGTGTCCGCCGGCGGTGGTCAGGTGCCACTGTGAGGCGGCCTCGTCGAAGCGGGCGTTCTCGACCCGGGAGTCCAGCCGGATGTCGCGGCGCAGGTCGAACCGGTCTGCGACATGGTTGAGGTAGGCAAGGATCTCCGGTTGGGTGGCGTAGCGCTCGCTCCATACCCAGTCGTTCTGCAGCTGCTCGTCGAAGGAGTAGGAGTAGTCGATGCTCTCGACGTCGCAGCGGCACCCCGGATACCGGTTGTGGTACCAGGTGCCGCCGATGCCGTCGGCGGCCTCCAGGCAGACGGCGGTCAGGTCGGCGGAGCGCGCGGCGTGCAGGGCGTAGAGCCCGGCGAACCCGGCTCCGACCACAACGACGTCGTGGGCGTGGCTGCTCACGGATTCTCCTTCCTCGTGGCGGCGGGGCCGCCGGTGCTGTCGGTGTCCAGTAGGTGCCGCAGGTCGCGCCACAGGACCGCCCGGGCCGTTCGGGCGGCGCGCAGCGGCGCGATGGTGAGAAAGCCGTGGAACAGGCCCGGGTAGCGGCGGTGCACCACGGGAACGCCGGCACGGGCCAGGGTGGCGGCGTAGGCGTCCCCCTCGCCGCTGAGCGGATCCAGCTGCGGCACGACGACCACGGCTGGGGCCAGGCCTTCGTGGTGGGCGGCGCGGGGCGGCGCGACCCAGTGCTCGGGGACGGGCAGCGTGTCGTCCCCGGCGGGGAGGTACTGGCTCCAGTACCACTCCATCGCCGCGCCGGTGTTGAAGTACCCGGTGGCGTAGCGCTGGTGGCTCTCGGTGTCGCGGGCCGGGTCGAGCACGGGGTAGAGCAGCACCTGGCCGGCGAGGCGGATCCCGCTGTCCCGGGCGAGCACGGCGGTGACCGCTGCGAGGTTGCCCCCGGCGCTGTCGCCGGCGACCACGATCCGGTCGGGGTCGCCCTCCAGTTCGGCGGCGTTGTCGGCGCCCCACCGCACCGCGTCGTAGGCGTCCTGGGCCGCGGCAGGGGCCCGGTGCTCCGGGGCGAGCCGGTATTCGACCGACACGACGGCGGCACCCGACCGCTCGGCCATCTCGCGGCAGAAGTCGTCATGGCTGTCGACGCTGCAGAAGACGAACCCGCCGCCGTGGAAGAAAACGACCAGTGGCCTGGCCCCCGCCCCGTTCCCGTGCGGTTGGTAGATCCGTACCGGGACAGGACCGCCGGTACCGGCTACCGTCCGGTCCTCCACGGCGCGCACGTCGAGTCGATGGGCGTCCGGGGCCTGCCGGGCCGCCACCGCGGCTCGGGCTTCGGGTCCGGTCATGGCGCTGACGTCCGGGAAACCGGCGTTGAGCGTTTCCAGCAGGTCGGCTACTTCGGTGTCGAGCAAAGTCAACTCCGCATCTCAGGGGTACGGCGCAGGTCGTCTCCGGCCCGGGGGTAGGCGGCCGGTCCGGTAAAGATCGGTGACCGGAAGAATGACACCGGGCGGAATGACACTCCGGAAGTTACACCCGCGGGACAACCGATTTCACTTCCCTGTTCCGGTGAGCGGAACACCGGGATTTCCGCACTGACTATTCCCGCTAGCGTACCGGGGCATGGGAATTCTTGACGGAAAAGTCGTCCTTGTCACGGGCGGAGCACGGGGCATAGGAGAATCGCACGTACGGCATTTCGTGGACAAAGGCGCCAAGGTGGTATTCGGCGATGTTCTCGACGAAGAGGGACGGGCGCTGGCGCAGGAGCTGGGCGCGGTCTGCCACTACGTGCACCACGACGTCACCAGCCAGGCCGACTGGAAGGCCGCCGTCGACCAGGCCGTCTCGCGCTACGGCGCACTGCACGGCCTGGTCAACAACGCCGGAGTCCTGCGGTTTCAGACGATCGCGGACATGACCATCGACGATTTCCACCACGTGCTGCAGGTGAACGTGGCCGGCTCCTGGCTGGGTGTCAAGGTCAGCGCCGATGCCATGAAGGCCGCTGGCGGTGGCTCGATCGTCAACACCTCCTCCATCGAAGGGTTCGCCGGCGCCGTCGGACTGTCCGCCTACAGCGCCAGCAAGTTCGCGGTACGGGGGCTGACCAAGGTGGCGGCACGCGAGCTCGGGAGCAGCGGTATCCGGGTGAACACGATCCACCCCGGCGCGATCGCCACCCCCATGACCACGGACGTCGACACGGTTGACGGGGTGGACGCGGACGGCCTCTTCGCCTCCATGCCGATATCTCGGTGGGGGAAGCCCGCCGAGGTGTCGCACCTGGCGAGCTTTCTGTTGTCGGAGCAATCCAGCTACTGCACGGGGAGCGAATTCGTCGCCGACGGCGGGATGCTCAGTGGCCCCGGATACTGACGCGATTCGATCACGGCGATGAACATCAGAAGCAGACAGGGGAAGAATCATGGGTGCAGCTCGAAAGAGAACGGAATGGAGCCGTCCACTCGGCACCATCGCCGGTGGCCTGAGCCTGGCGCTGGTGGCGGCGGGGTGTGCGGGCGGTGACGAGGCCGGTGCGGACGCATCCAGTCCGGACCAGAGCCCACTGACGGTCACTCTCGTGCGTCACGCGGAATCCCACGGCAACGCTTCCAGCGTCGTCACCACGTCGGTCCCGGGAACGCTGCTGACCGAGGACGGCCATGAGCAGGCCCAAACGGCCGCCGACGACCTGCGTTCCAAGGAGTACGACGCCGTCTATTCCTCCGTCATGACGCGTACCGAGCAGACCGCCGGATACCTGGCCGACGCGCTGGATCTCCCGGTCGACGTCATCGAAGGGATCCACGAGGTGGACCTGGCACTGGTCGAGGGCCAAAGCGAGGAAAGTGCTGGCGAGTTCATCCTTGATATGGGCGGCCGCTGGCTCGAAGGCGACCTGGAAGCGGGTCTTGTTGACTCCCTGGACATGGAAACCGGTGACCTCGCCACTCTGGACGGAAATACCGGAGAGAACGGCGAAGAGTTCACTGCGCGGTTCGAGGGGGCGCTCGAGCGCATTTACGCGGACGGCAACGAGCGCCCGGTGGTCTTTTCCCACGGGTTCACCATCATGATGGGGTCCCTGCTCGTGGACGATTCGGTCGACACCGATGAGGTGTCCATGACTGAACTGGCGCTCCACACCACCGGGACCGTCACGTTGGAAGGAAGTCCCGAAGCGGGCTGGGAAATCGTTGACTGGATGGGAACCGACTGGCCCGTGTAGGGAATTCCGGGCACCGGGAAAAACGTGATCCGCGCCATTTCAGCCAGGTCTGGAATACATCATCGGCGGCACCGAACGGAAACGAGGCACACATGGGACAGGTCGAGGAGAAGGTCGCCGTCGTCACCGGAGGGGCGAGCGGGATCGGGGCCGCGTGTGCGCGGCTTCTGGTCGGCGAAGGTGCGTACGTCATCCTTGCCGATGTCACCCCCGAGTCGGGCGAGCAGCTCGCCAAGGAGCTGGGCGACCGCGCGCGTTTCGTCGGACTCGACGTGACCGACGAGGAGGCCTGGAAGCGGGCCGTCACTGAGACCGAGCAGGAGTTCGGCAACATCACCACGCTCGTCAACGGCGCCGGGGTCGTGCACCGGTGCCGCCTCGACGAGTTGAGTCTGGACGACTATGTGCGGGTGATCAACGTCAACCAGGTCGGAGTGTTCCTCGGCATGCGCGCGGTACTGCCCTCGATGCGGCGGGGCGGGGGCGGCTCCATCGTCAACATCTCCTCGGTGGACGGCATGGTCGCCCACCCCGAGATCCTCAGCTACGTGGCGTCGAAATGGGCCGTGCGCGGCATGACCAAGTCCGTGGCCCAGGAGCTGGGGCCGGAGGGGATCCGCGTCAACTCCGTCCACCCTGGCCCGATCGACACACCCATGATCGCGGGCAAGGAGGGCCCCGCCGCGATGGTGCGCGGTGTGCCGCTACAGCGCATGGGCGACCCGGACGAGGTCGCCGCCATGGTGTCCTTCCTGGCCAGCGACGCCGCCAGCTACTGCACCGCCTCGGAGTTCGTGGTCGACGGAGGCTATGCCTCGATGTGAGCGCCGCGCCGGGACCAGAGACCTGCAACCCAGAGAAGAGAGTGAGCCACCGTGGACCAGCTGGCCCAGCTTGTCGGCAGGACCGCCTTCATCACCGGAGCCGCCGGAGGACAGGGGGTCGAGCACGCCCGACTGCTCTCCCGTCTCGGCGCCGACGTCGTCCTGGCCGACCTCGATCGCGATGCGGTCGCCGACGTCGCCAGGGGCGTCGACGGTCCCGCGCTGGCGGTGGCACTCGATGTCCGGAGCGCGGCGTCGTGGGACGCGGCGATGGGCCGAGCACGGGACCGGTTCGGCGGGGTGGACGTCCTCGTGAACAACGCCGCGGTCTACCGGCCCCACGCGTTGGAGGACCTGACCGAGGAGTACATCCGCGACGTCCTCGACGTGAACCTGGTCGGCGTCCTGCTGGGGATGCAGAAGGTCCTGCCGTTGATGCCGGAGCGCGGCGGGTCGATCGTCAACATCTCCTCCACCGCCGGCGTGCGCGGCTTCCCCGGCCTGACGGCCTACGCGGGGTCCAAGTGGGGCGTGCGCGGTGTGACCCGTTCCGCCGCCCGCGAGCTCAGCGATCGCGGCATCCGCGTCAACTGCGTCTCGCCGGGAGCCATCGACACCCCGATGATCCCTGACGAGACACGGCGCGGGGAGCGGGTCGTCGATGTGCTGCCCATCCCGCGGGTGGGCAGGCCCAGCGAAGTGGCGAGCTTCGTCGCGTTCCTGGCCGGTGACGCCAGTAGTTACTGCACCGGCCAGGACTTCGTGGTCGACGGCGGCCAGACGGCCTAGGTGCCGGGTCCCGCGAGCGTCTCGCGGGACCCGGCACGATCCCGGTGGCCCCGCCCTCAGGAGGGCCAGCCCACGTCCACGGTTCCCTCCCGGACCGCGGCGTCGATGGAGTCCCTGAGGGCTGTGCAGTGGGGTATGAGCGCGCACTGCGTTCCCTCGGACACGCGGGAGGTGAACTCTCCGCACGTGGCCGCGGCGTCGGGTCCCCACTGCACACTGGTGTGCGCCGGGCTGTTCTTCGCGACCAGCACCCGGTTCGCGCAGCGGTGGCACTCCACGCCTTGGGCGGGTGGATGGGGTGGTGCGTGCATCGGCGGCCTCAGCTCCGCATCGACTCGGGAAGGGTGGACACCACGACGCCGTTGGCGACGTTCTCGGCGACCTCGTTGCGCCAGCTCTCCACCGCCCGCGCGGTGTCGATCTCGAACTCGAACCGGTTGGTCATCTCCGGTGCGACGTCCTCGACGTCCACGTAGAACTGCTCGTACCAGCGGCGCAGCTGGTAGACGGGGCCGTCCTGGTCGGAGAGCAGGGGGTTGTCGACGGGGGCCTTGTTCTGCCAGATCTCGACGTCCTGCAGGAAGCCCAGCTTCACGGACTCGGCGACCTGCTCGGCCATACCGTTGGCTTCCTCCGGGCCCATTCCGGGGAACTTCTTGACGATGACGCCCCACTGCAGCACGAAGCTGTTCGCGGTGACCGGGTAGTGGCAGTTGATCAGCACCGTCTCGCTGGTGACACCGTCCACCGAGTTGTCGAGGTAGTCGATCATGTAGGAGGGCCCGTAATAGGCGGCCTCCGAGTTCTGGTGGATCTCCTGTGACTTGCCGGGGACGAACCCGAGCTGGGCGTCGGCCCGGGTCATGCCGTCCATGTACTGGGTGGCGACGTGGCCCTCGAAGACGTTCTTGAAGTAGGTCGGGAGCGCATAGTGCACATAGAAGAAGTGCGCCATGTCGACCACGTTGTCCACGATCTCCCGGCAGTTCGAGCCCTCGACGCGGAGCGAGTCCCAGGACCAGTCGCTCCATTCCTCGCTGAAGGCGCCCTCGATACGCGGGATGGCGACTTCGGGCGGCGGCGGCTTCCCCTGGGGGTCGTTGTAGACGAACAGCTGGTGGTTCTCCTCCAGGGTGGGCCAGGCCCGGGTACGCGCGGCGCGGGGCACCCGCTTGGCGTAGGGGATGCCGGCGCACTTGCCGTCACCGCTCCAGCGCCAGTCGTGGAAGGGGCAGGCGATCGCGTTGCCCTTGACGGACCCCATCGTCAGATCGCCCCCCATGTGGGGGCAGTAGGCGTTGAGGACGTTCAGCTTGCCGTCCTGGCCCTGGAAGACGACCAGTTTCGTACCGAACGCCTCCACGGGGTGCGGTCTGCCGTCCTTGAAGGTCTCCACGAGGCCGAGGCAGTGCCAGCCGCGGGCGAAACGCTCCGGGGGGGGCCGCCGCTTCGATGGTGCGGTGGGGCATTGTCACTCTCCTCGTGCGGTCGGTATCGGGCGGTCAGCCATCAGCGGTGCCCCCAGTAGGCGTCGGCGGTGATCTCCTTGACGGTCCAGGTGTCGTCGTCGACGAGGATCGCGTCGGTCCCGTACTCGACCTCGAAACCGCCGGGGGTGGCCGCGTAGAAGGACACCATCTTGTCGTTGGTGTGCCGCCCCAGCGACTGGTTGACGGCGATCTCCTGGTCGTTGAACCGGTCCAGGGCGCGACCGACGTCGTCCAGGGTCTCCAGCTCGAGCATGAAGTGGAAGACGGCCGCAGGCATGCCGACCTCGCACAGGCCCAGGCTGTGGTGGCGGGGGTTCACCCCGAGGAAGCGCACCCAGTTGAAGTCGCCCTCCGCGCCGCCGACCGTGGTCGCGGGGAAGCGCAGCGAGTCACGGTGCCGGAACCCGAGGGTCTCGGTGTAGAAGGCGAAGGAGGCTTCGATGTCGGCTGCGGAGAGCACCACGTGTCCAAGGCCGAGATCGCCGGTAACGAACCTTTCGCCGTGCGGGGTGACGAGCGGGCTGTGGTCCTGGGCCGGACCGTAGTAGATCTCCAGGTGGTTGCCGTTGGGGTCGTCCACGTGGATGAGGTCCTCGACCCGGCGTTCGGCGGCTTCGCGCGCGGAGCCCTGCTTCACGGGGTGGCCCGCGTTCTCCAGCCGGGTGGTCGCCTCCTGCAGTGCCGCCCGGTCGGGTACCTCCCAGCCCGCGGCGAGCAAGCGGTCGGTGTCGCCGGGCACGAACGTGAACCGGAAGGCCTGCTCGTCCATGCGGAAGTACAGGGCTTCGCTGTCGGGGCCGGTGGTCTCCACGAGGCCCAGGGCCTCGGTGCCGTAGGTCCGCCACTCGTCCTGCTTCGCGGTTTCGAAGCGCAGGTATCCGAGGGAGTGCATCATCTGTTGGCCTCCAATGCGCCAAGGGGTGTTCGGGCGTGCGGGTTCGTGCGGGCCATCGAGTGGTGCGCGAGAGCTGGCGTCAGATCATGACGTCCGTGACGTCGAGGCCGAGGGCGCCCTGTCCGTACAGGCCCAGTGCGCGTTCGGGGTCGTTGACCGCGTGCACGCGTCCGGCGTGGACGTCCCGCCAGCCGCGCTGCACGGTGTTGCCAGCCCCGAGCGCGCGCCCGCCGGCGTTCTCGAACAGCAGGTCCACCGCGCGCACGGAGCGCTGCGTGGCCATGACCTGGTCACGTCGGGTGCGTAGCCGCAGGTCGGTCGGGATGTCCGCGCCTCGGGCGGCACAGTCCGAGAGGTCGCCGATGTTGCGCATCAGGAGTGCCCACGCGGCGTCGATCTCGCTGGCGGCGGTGGCGATCCGTACGTGCGCGTGCGGGTCCTCGGCCACCTTCTGGCCGCCGTAGGAGATCCGGATCCGGTCCCTGGTCGCGGTGAGGTAGGAGTCCAGGGCACCTTGCGCCATACCGACGATCGGCGAGCTGATGGTGGTGCTGAACGCCGCTGCGAAGGGCAGTCTGTACAACGGCCCGGGGTTGACGGCGTGGCCCGGGCACCGCAGCGCTGAGGTGTCGGCGAAGCTGAGCGCCCGGTGGGTGGGCACGAAGGCGTCGTCGACGACGATGTCGTTGCTTCCGGTGCCGCGTAGGCCGACGGTGTCCCAGACGTCGTCGATCCGGTAGTCGGCGCGGGGCAGCAGGAAGGTGGCCATGTCCACGGGTGCGCCGTCTTTGCCGGGGATCACGCCTCCGAGCAGCACCCACGCCGCGTGGTCGCAGCCGGAGGAGAAGCTCCAGCGCCCGGAGATGCGGTACCCGCCGCCGACGGGGGTGACCTGGCCGGTCGGAGCGTAGGAGGAGGAGATCAGCGGGGCCTGTCCAGCGCCCCACACCTCCTGTTGGGCTTCCCGGGCGAAGAGGCCGACCTGCCAGGGGTGGATGCCCATGACCGAGGCGACCCACCCCGTCGATCCGCAGGCGGCGGCGATCTCGCGGACCGCGGTGTAGAAGGTGCGCAGGTCCGACTCCTGACCGCCGAACTCCCGTGGTTGCAGCATCCGGAAGAAGCCGGTCGCTTCGAGTTCCTTGATGCTCTCGTCCGGGATCCGGCGTGCGGCCTCAGCGCCGTTGGCGCGTTCCCGAAACGCTGGCACTAGGTCGCGAACCGCCTGGGATACGGGGTCGTCCATGAGCACTCCTCCCTCTCGCTGCCCCGGGGGGCACGGGCTCTGAAGTGGGGCAGGAGCAAGTTATGGGAGGGGCTCCCGACAACAGAGATGTGATCCCGGTCACCGGAACAAACCGTGAGATTCAGGGCCTACTTAGCTAATGTCAAGGCCGGGGCGGTGTAATGCCGTTCACTTCCTGGACCCGCGGGTTCCGATCAGCGGAACAGATGAGAGGTAGCGCACATGCCGGTACCGACCACAGAGATGCCACCTGCCCTGGAACAGTCGATGTTGGGGCGCACGCGGCTCATCCTCTACGCGTTCAGCAGCGGAGCCCCCGAGCTGACCCTCAGCGATCTCGTACGACGTACCGGTCTGCCGCGCTCCTCCATGCACCGGATCCTGGGTCAACTGGTGGAGTTCCAGGCGTTGGAACGCACGGAGGCGGGTTACCGGCTCGGGCTGAGCATGGTCGAGCTGGGGTGGCTGGCGGCACAGCAGAACCGGCTGCGACACTGTTCGCTCCCCCACCTCCGGGCGCTACAGGAGCAGACCGGCACGGTGGCGCACCTGGCGGTACTGGACGGCCATGAGATCGTCTACATGGTCAAACTCGGACGCGCGGAGGGCACGCGAGCAGTCTCCCGGCTGGGCGGACGCCGCGCCGCCTACTGCACGGCCGAGGGCAAAGCCCTCCTCGCCCACGCCGGGGAGAGCGCCCTGGCGGGAGCGCTGGCCGAAGGCACACCACCGCGCACCCACCGCACCATCACCAGCCCCCGGTTGCTGCGCCAGGAACTGGCCCACATCCGGGAACACGGAGTCTCCTTCGACCGCGAGGAGTGCTTCCGCGGGGTCTTCGGTATCGCCGTACCGCTGCGGGACCCCGAGGGCAAGGCGGTCGCCGCGGCGTCCCTGACCGGCAACCCCCGCCATATGGACCGTAAGCAGCTGGTTCCGCAGCTGCTCTCGACAGCGGGCCGTATCGCCGCAGACCTGTTCCTGCCGGCACGCCGTACGGGCAAGGAAGAGACCGCCGCGCCCTCCTCCCCCGCGTCTGCTTCCTGGCCCGAGGGAGTGCTGGACGACGCAGTGTCCTGGCCCCGCCTCAACGACTGGATGTAATACATCCGGGGCTTCGGCGATAGGCCGCGCTTCCCACGCTCAGCCCCCGTACACGGCTTCGGGCGCTGGGGCCACCTCCACGAGCCGGGTGACGACCGGGCCCAGCTCAGCGGGGTCCCAGCGGCCCCCCTTGCGTGCCGGGGTGCCGTGCAACCAGGGTTGCGCGACGGCGATCTCATCGCCCCAGACCTCGAAGACCCGCCCCGTCACACCCGCGGACTCCTCCCCGGCCAGCCAGACGACCAGGGGCGTGACGTTGCCGGGATCCATCGCGTCGAACCCGGTGTCCGGGGCCTTCATGTCGTCGGCGAACACGGTCGCGGTCATGGCGGTGCGGGCCGCGGGCGCGATGGCGTTGACCGTCACGCCGTACCGTGCCAGCTCCGCGGCCGCGACCTGAGTCAGGGACGCGACCCCGGCTTTGGCCGCCGAGTAGTTGGCCTGTCCCACGCTTCCCTGCAGCCCCGCCCCCGAGGTGGTGTTCACGACCCGTGCGCGCACCTGCTCGCCGGCCTTGCTGCGTTCCCTCCAGTACGCGGCCGCGTGGCGCAGCGGTGCGAAGTGTCCTTTGAGGTCCACGCGCAGAACCCGGTCCCACTCCTCCTCCGCCATGGACACGATCATCCGGTCACAAACCATCCCCGCGTTGTTCACGAGCACGTCGAGCCCACCGAAAGTGGAGACGGCCTTGGTGACCAGGTGCGCTGCGAAGTCCCAGTCCGCGATGTCTCCGGCGGCGGCGATCGCCGTCCCGCCCGCTTCGCCGATCTCCTCGACCACGTCATGCACGCGCCCGTCGATGTCGTTCACGACGGTGCGGGCGCCCGCTGCCGCAAGGGCGTGGGCGTGGGCCCGCCCGATCCCGGTTGCCGCACCCGTGACGACGGCGATCCTGTTGTGCACGAGGGGCGTTTCCCCTGCTGCCTTCTGCACGCTGACTCTCCTTCACTTGCCAGTGCTCGTCCGGTGGGCACTCTAACTTGCCTAACAATCGTTTGGTAGATATTGAGCCGCTTTTCAGGTCTGTGCCAGGCGGGCAGTGGGAACGTGTAGAGGCACCCGGCCCTTCCGGGTGTACACCGTGGCCCTGATCCCGGGAGTGGGACGCGATGAGCAAGAACGTCTTCGTCCTCGGACTCGACGAGCACAACCTGAAAGCGCTTCGTTCGCTCCCCGGAGCGGAGGGGTACAGCTTCCTCCCGCTGCTCGACCTGTCCGAGCTGGCCAAGGGCGAGTTGGACATGCCCGCTCTCCTCGCCAAGGCCGAGAGGCAACTGGAGTCCTTCGACGGTCCCGTCGACGGGATCATCGGCTACTGGGATTTCCCGGTCAGTTCCCTGGTCCCCCTGCTGTGTGAGCCGCGGAACCTGCCCCACGCCCCGCTGGCCGCCATCGTGCGGTGCGAGCACAAGTACTGGAGCCGTCTGGAGCAGCGGGCGGTGGTACCCGAAGCGGTCCCGCGTTTCGCCGAGGTGGACCTCGAAGCCCCGCACATCCCTGACGGGCTGTCCTATCCGCTGTGGGTGAAGCCGGTGAAGGCGTTCTCCTCCGAACTGGCCTTCCGCGTCACCGGCGACGAGGAGTACCGGCGGGCGTTGGAGGCGATCCGCCAGGGCGCGGGCCGTGTCGGGGAGCCCTTCCAGTGGGTCATGGACCGGGTGAGACTGCCTCCCGAAGTGGCCGAGGCCGGGGGCACGGCCGGGCTGGCCGAGGAGGAGGCCCAGGGGCGGCAGGTCACGGTGGAGGGCTACGTTCACGGGTCCACACCGCACATCTACGGGGTCATCGACTCCGAGTGCTACTCGGGTACGTCGAGCTTCCTGTACTACGAGTACCCCTCCAGGCAACCTGAGGAGGTCCGGGAACGGTTGATTCGGTTGACCGAACGGGTCATCACCCGGATGCGCCTGGACAACACGGCCTTCAACGTCGAGTACTTCCACGACCACTCCTCCGACACCATCACACTCCTCGAGATCAACCCGAGGCACTCCCAGTCGCACGCTGCGATGTTCGAGAGCGTGGACGGCGTGGCCAACCACGACGCGGTCCTGCGCATCGCGCTGGGCGAGGAGCCCGAGCACAGCAGCGGCGGCGGAGAGTACGCCTTCGCCTCCAAGTGGTTCCTGCGCCGCTTCCGGGACGGTTTCGTGCGCTCGGTGCCCACCGAGGAGGAGGTAGCGCAGATCCAGCAGCGCATGCCCGGGGTCTCCATCGAGGTCACCGCCCAGCCGGGCGAGTGGCTCTCCGAGCTGCCCGGTCAGGACAGCTACAGCTTCGAACTCGCCGACGTCTTCGTGGGCGCACAAAGCCCCGAGGAAGCCGAGCAGAAGTACCGGGAGTGCGCTCAGGCACTCCGTTTCGACATCCAGGACGCCGACCAGCTCTGAGCACAAGGGGGCGACAGCATGCGGACAGTGAGCACGCTGCCGAACGAGGTCCGAGAGGACGAGTACGTACTGGTCCCCATGAGCGACGGGACCCGACTCGCCGCCCGCGTGTGGCGGCCCGTGGACAGCGAGGAAACCCCGGTGCCGGCCATCCTGGAGTTCATCCCCTACCGGCGCCGCGACCTCACTGCTCAACGGGACTCGATCCACCACCCCTACATGGCCGGGCACGGCTACGCGTGTGTCCGCGTCGACCTGCGCGGCAGCGGCGACTCCGAGGGGGTACTCCAGGACGAGTACCTCGAGCAGGAACTCGTGGACGCCGAGGAGGTGCTCGCCTGGATCGCCGCACAGCCCTGGTGCGACGGGCACACGGGGATGATGGGCATTTCCTGGGGAGGGTTCAACGCCCTCCAAGTCGCGGCGCGCCAGCCCGAGAGCCTGCGCGCGATCGTCACGGCATCGTCCACCGACGACCGCTACTCCGACGACGTGCACTACATGGGCGGGTGCCTGCTGAGCGACAACCTGTCCTGGGCCTCCACCATGTTCGCGTACAACTCCTGTCCTCCCGACCCGGACCTGGTCGGAGAGCGCTGGCGGCAGATGTGGCACGAGCGGCTGGAGCACAGCGGCCTGTGGCTAGGCACGTGGCTGCAGCACCAGCGCCGCGACAAGTACTGGAAGCACGGCTCCGTCGCCGAGGACCTGAGCGCCGTGCGGGTACCGGTCATGGCCGTGAGCGGGTGGGCCGACGGCTACTCCAACTCCGTGTTCCGCCTGATCGCCGGTCTGGACGTGCCGCGGCTGGGCCTCCTCGGGCCTTGGTCGCACAAGTATCCCCACCTCGGCCAGCCCGGCCCCGCCATCGGCTTCCTCCAGGAACTGGTGCGATGGTGGGACCGGTGGCTCAAGGAGGCGGACAACGACGTCATGGACGCGCCGATGCTGCGCGCGTGGATGCAGGACAGCGTCGAGCCCTCCACCGACTACGACGAGCGCCCGGGGCGCTGGGTCGGGGAGGAGTCGTGGCCCTCCCCCGGCGTCGTTCCGGTGGTCCGCCCCCTGTCGGCCGGGCGGATGCTGGCGGAGGGCGCAGAGCCCGAACAGACGCCCCTGACCCTGTCCTCTCCCCTGTCCACGGGCCAATACGCCGGCAAGTGGTGCTCGTACAACGCCCCGCCCGACCTGCCCTACGACCAGCGCGAGGAGGACGGCGGTTCGATGGTCTTCGACAGCGGGCCGCTCACCGAACGGCTGGAGATCCTGGGGTCGCCCGTCGTCGACCTCGAGCTGTCCGTGGACCGGCCGGACGCGATGGTCGCGGTCCGGCTCTGCGACGTCGCACCCGACGGCGGGGCCACACGCGTCACCTACGGGCTGCTCAACCTCACCCACGCGCACAGCGACGAGGAACCGGAGAAGCTCCTACCTGGGCGCAGGTACCGCGTTTCCGTGTCCCTCAACGGGATCGCGCAGGCCTTCCCGCCCGGGCACCGCCTCAGGGTCGCGGTGTCGACCTCTTACTGGCCGCTCGCCTGGCCCTCGCCCGAGCCCGTGATGCTGACCGTCCACCCCGGCGAGCACACCCGGGTCCTGTTGCCCGTGCGCGCCCAAGGGGCGGCCTCGGGACCGGAACCCGCCCCCTTCGACGGGCCCGAGGGCACGGCACCGATCGCGACCCAGCAGCTCGTACCGGGCGAGCAGCGGTGGGACATCGCCCGCGACCTCGTCCGCTACCGCTCCTCGCTGAACGTGGTCAAGGACCTGGGAACGGTTCTCTTCGACGGCATCGGTCTCGAGGTGACCAGAAGGGCGGTGGAGGACTACGGGTGGGTCGGCAACGACTACGACTCCGTGCGCGGGGAGACCGTCTGGACCCTGGGCTTCCGCAGGGGCGACTGGTCCGCGGAGACCGTCACACGCACGGTACTGACCTCGACCGCGACCCACTTCCACCTGCACGCCACCCTCGATGCCTACGAGGGTGGCGAACGGGTGGCGTCGAAGATCTACAGCTCGGATATCCCGAGGGACCACGTCTGAGCCGGAGCAGCACCGATCACACCTCGAGTGACAAAGTGCCGCCCCCGGCCTCCAGGAAGCGGGTGAGGTAGTCGCCAAAGCCCCCGGGAGCCCGGGAGTCCGTCCTCGCGGAGGTCACCACGGCCAGGTCCCGGGGGCAGCGGACCCGATGGCCCGCGGCCTCCAACGCCGACACCAGGGCGTGGTCTTCGGAACAAGGCAGCGGAGGGAAGCCGTCGACGTCGGTGTAGGCGGACGCCCGGACACCGAGGTTGGCGCCGTGGACATGGGGATGTGCTCCGTACCCGCTGCGCGGATACACCAGGTCGAAACAGCGCCCCGAACCTGGAGCGCGCGTGGACCAGTCCCCCACCTCGATGGTGCCGACCACCGCGTCACAGTCGCGTGCGTGCCGCAACTGCTCGGTGATCCAGGACCGGGGCACGAGCGTGTCCGCGTCGGTCGAGGCCAGCCATACCGCGTCGAGGTCGAGGCCTTTGGTCAGGCGAAGCGCGCGACGGGCGCCTTCGCGGCGGGCCGCGCCGACGTTGCCGTAGTGGGTGGTCACCACGTGCGCGCCCGAGTCCAGGGCGATGCGAGCGGTCCGGTCCGTGCAGTGGTCGGCAACGACGATGACATTGCGTGCTCGCGCAGAAAGTGGTGAGGCGTCCAGTGCCGCGTTCACCGACGCCAAACAGGCGCCTAGGAGCGCTTCCTCTTGGTGGGCCGGGATCACCACCGCGAGGCCGCGGATCACACCAGCCCTCCGGCCCGGGCCACGGACTCCGGCCCTCCGCCCTCCGTGGTCTGGTACAGATCGAGGCGGAAGTCCTCTTCCGCGTGCTCGACCACCAGCCCCAGCCCGGTAACGGTCGCCAGCGCCAGGTGCGCGTCGTCTCCCGAGCGGGCGTGCTCGGGGACCGGATGGCGCCAGTGCACCGCGAGCAGCGTTCCACCGGGGGCCAGCGAGTCACGGGCGCCGACCAGTACCGATCCCAGGTCCGCGTCGTCGAAGTAGTAGAGGACCTCCGACAGGACGACGAGGTCGAACCGGCCCTCCGGCCACTCCTCGGGCACATGCGCACGCCGAACCCGGACGTTGGCGATACCGTTCAGCTCCTCGCGGGCCTGTGCGGTGGCCGCGGCCGCACCCTCCCATGCCAGGACGTGATCGCAGCGAAGCGAAAGCTCCCTGGTCAGCAGGCCGATCGCGCAGCCCGGCTCGAACGCGCGCCCGTACCTCTCGCGTGTCAGTGCAGCCATGGTCAGGGACCGCTTGCGCTGTTCGTACCAGCGGGTCCGAAACCCCCACGGATCGTCGGAAGCGGAGTACATAGCCTCGAAGTACGTGCGGCTGACCGTCATGTGAACACCACCTCGTGGTCGCGGGCGAAGTGGGCCAGCATCGCTGGTTCAAGGATCGCCTGGTCCGCCTCGTCAGGCCCGATCGGGCTGGTTTGCGTCGTGAAGGCGTTGATGGCGGAGTCCTTGCGGCGCCGGGCGTCCCGGGTCAGGTCGAGGCGGACTGCCCGGTCCCACGGCAGGGCTCCGTCACCGGGGCGCGACCAGTGCCAGGCCCAGACCGGGTAGGACCGGAGCCGGAGCCCGAGGGTCCGGGTGGCGTCGAGAGCCGCCCGGCCGACCGCCTCGTGGTCGGGGTGCGGATCGCCCGCCCACGGGGCCAGGCACAGGTCCGCGCCTGCGCACAGCTCCTCCAGCCGCTGGGACAGCTCCCGCTCCCGCTGGCACACACCCCCGTCGGGCAGCCGGAGGCGCACCACCTCCGCGCCACCGGCACCCAGCTCCACCAGCGCGTCCGTGCGCTCGGCGGCGCGTCGAGCGGTGAGCTGCTCGCGCGTGAACACGGAGCTGTGCGGATGCGAGGCCTCGCCGTCGGTGACGGCGACGATCCGCAGACGGGCGCCTTCGGCGGCCAGTACGGCGATCCCCCCACCGAACCCGAGCGTCTCGTCATCGGGGTGCGGCGCGACGACGACCACGTCACGAACGCCGCCCAGGTCCAGTCCCGGCAGACGGTCGAACCCCGGCCACCGGGCCCACTCCTCCTCGGGCGTGCCGGCCTCCCGCACCGGACACGGGGAAGCCCCCGTATCCGGTGCCCCCGTGTCAGTGGTCATCTGCCTCTCTCCTCCAGCGGTCGGCCGCGAGAACGCCCAGCGCGGCCAGGTCCCGGTTCCCGTGGTGCTGGCGGACGTACACCGCCAGGTCGGCAGTGGCGCGCGCGAAGGAGGGGTCGCCCGCGAGCGGACCCGCCCCAAGGGCCTCCCCAGCACGGCGCAGCACTCGTGCGCAGGTATCGGCCACGACCGCACGCACCCGGGCGGCGAGCGCTGCGGTGCGGGCTCCGGGGTTCTCGTCGATCTCCCGAGCGGCGCGGCGCAATACCGTCTCCGAGATGTACAGGTCCCGGTCCACCTCGCCGAACGCGGCGAGCAGGTGGGGGTCGGCGCCGTCCCCGTCGGCTCGGTCAGCCAGGGGACGCGCCACGGCGAGAGCACCCCCGTACCAGCAGGCGGCGACACCCGCACCCCCGTGGTGGAACCCCGGCCTGTCCACGTAGTCGCCGGGTCGGCCCACCGGTTCGGCACGCTGACCCGCGAAGCGGACGGTGAGTGTGTCGCTTGCGGCCATCCCTGCGGACGCCCACGTGCCCGACTGCGGATCCGTTCCGGCCGTCCGAACCGCGAACAATGCCCGCTCTCCCTCTTCGACATCTGCACTGACCAGGGCGTTCGTGCACACACGGGCTCCGGAACAGAACGGTTTGGCACCGTGGACCGTCCAACGCCCGCCCGACTGCTCCGCCTTCAGAGTCGCGGCGGGGGGATGCGCGGCCCAGACGCCCCACACCTCCCCGGGTCCCGCGGCCGGGCCACCGAGCTCAGCCAGGATCGCGAGGGCGTCGGTGTGCCCTTCGGCCAGCCTCGCCAGGGAGAGGTCCTCCCGAGCAAGGGTCTGCAGGCGCTCCCAACGCGACCACGTTGCGCCGGACCCGGGGAGCGGCAGGTCGAGCCCGCCCGAGACGACTTCCTCCACCAGCCTGTCGGCAACGCCCCGGGTCTGCGGTTCCTCGATTCCTGACACCGAAGACGCCTCCTCGTGTGCCTCCTCGCCCACGGTCTCCGACGCTCTCAACGCATCGCTCCCCTCCTACGCCCGGCGGCGTCCCTCCAGTACTCCTTCTCCCCCAGGGACATGCCGCGTCGACACTGTCACTCCCATGGACGCGGCGCCCGGTCAGCAGGCCCTGGTCGGAAGCGCCCGCCCCACCGCACGGTTCGCAGGTCACCTCTGCTCCCCTGTTTCGGCGGGACGTACTTCTGACCGCTGCCCGGGGCCACGCCGCGACAAACTCAAGCGGAGGCCATGGGTGGTTGGACGGTCCCGCGCAGGGGCAGCGTCGGTTACCGCTCGAAGCCGCCCGCGGCTATGGCCAAGAGCCTGGATCCGGCCCGTCTCTGGTCCGTGCCGCCAGGGAAGCCGTTGCCGGGTAGTGGTCTCACCGGGACCACCTGTTCCACCGTTCACCGGAGGGTGACGGGACTGGTCACGGCGACCGTACTCCACACGGATGAAACGGCGGAGGACTCCTGCGACCAATCCAGGACAGCGACGGTGGCTCGGCAGGGCCAGCCACTCGGACGCCTATGAACGGCACACGCTGCTACTCATCGGGAAGAGCACACTCGCTGCCGCACTCGCCTGGGTCGTCGCCCGCTATCTGACAGACGCTTCCCCACCCGCCTTCGCACCCTTCTCCGCGGTGCCGATCATGCGGGTCACCGTCTACCAGTCACTCCGTCAGTCACTGCGTTACGTCGGCGCCGTCGCATTGGGGATCGCTGTCCAGGCCGTACTCGGTTTCACCGTCGGCCCCAACATCCCGACCTTCGTGATCGCCACGCTCTTCGCGCTGGGCATCGGGCGTTGGCGTGCCTTGGGCGCACAAGGGCCGCAGGTCGCCACTGGGGCGTTCTTTGCCTTCGCCACCTTTGTCGCGGCCGACAACAACACTGAACGCCTGGTCGACCTGGCCCAGATCCAGCTGCTCGTGGTCGTCGGCTGCTGCATCGGCACAGCCGTCAACTTCCTGGTTTCCCGCCGCTACGTTTCCACAGCGCGGAGTACGCGATCCGCACCCTCGCCGAAACCGATTGCCACCTGCTCACGGATATCGCGAGCGGCCTGCGCGAATCCGATGATCTCGATGAGGAGGACGCGCAGCGCTGGCGCCAGCGTGCCAGCGGGCTGGATTCCATGGTTCGCCAGGCCCACGCGGCACTGGAAAGGGCCTAAGAGAGCGTCTACCTCAACCCCTCCCGGCTTCGGCGCAAGAACCGCGGGACCACTTCGTTCGAGGGCTACCGGCAACTGGTCGCCTCGCTGGAACGCGCGGCGTACCAGCTGAACTCACTCGCCCGCAGTATCCATGTGCGGAGCAAGGACGAAAGCCCGTCCACCTACCGGGAGTTCCTGGACTCCTACGGAAACTTCCTGACCGCCATTTCGGAGATCACCCGTGTACTGGGCCCCCTGGACGAGACCCGCCTGTCCCAGCAGACCCGGGACGTACTGCAGCACTACGCCCACCGTTCAGGCGGCACTGGATCCCGTCAACCCACCGGTCGGTCGTGACGGTCCCGTCGTTCTCGAACGGCCTCAGCTGCGCAGGTGGGGTGCGATGTTGGCCTCGAAGGAACGTACGCAGTCTTGGACCACCCCCGCGAAGGACGCGTCCCACACCTCTTGGTGGAACACCTCGATCTCGATATCACCGCGGTACCCGGCGCGTTCGACCGCACCCGTCAAGGAGGCGAAATCGATGTGGCCGGCACCCGGAATCCCGCGTCCCAAAAGCGCCCCTTCGGGCACCGGGGTGATCCAGTCACACGCTTGGTAGGAGGCGATCCTTCCCTCCTGCCCAGCGCGGGCGACGGCCGAGAGCACTTCGGGGTCCCACCAGACGTGGTAGGTGTCGACCACGACCCCGCCCGTCTGCGGATGGAGGTCCGACACCAGGTCGAGCGCCTGATCGAGGGTGGAGACCACCGCCCGGTCGGCGCAGAACACCGGGTGCATCGGTTCGAGGGCGAGGCGTACCCCCCGGCCCGTCGCCTCAGGTGCCAGGCGGTGCAACGCTTCACGAACCCTCTCCCGCGCACCCGCCAGGTCCCGGTCACCGGTGGGGAGTCCGCCCACGACGAGCACGAGCACCGGCGCCGATCCGGGGGCGCCCGCGGCGGCGAGCGCCGCGGTCTCCTCGATCGCCCGCACGTTCTCCTTCCACGCCTCGTCTGCCGCTCTCGGGTCCGTAAGGAACCCGCCCCGGCACAGGCTGGAGAATCGCAGGCCCGAGTCGGCCAGGCGGGCGGCGGCCTCGTCCAGTCCGATCTCGGCGACCCGGTCGCGCCACAGCCCCACGGAGGGGACCCCGGCGGTGACGGCGTGGTCTAGCGTGGTCGCCAGGTCCGCCCGCTTGATGGTGGCCTGGTTGAGGGAGAAGCGGGCGATACTCACCGTGCACCCGCCTCCTCAGCGACTCTCAGGGACGACGCGGTGATCCCCTGGGTATGGAGGAGCGCCCGCCAACGGTCCGCGGCGAGTTCGGGCTCGATGAGCGCCCCGCACTCGTCGCCCAGTTCGAGGGTCCGGGCCAGGTGGGGGAGGCTGCGTGCCGAGTGCAGTCCGCCGACCATCGACCAGGCCGGTTGCAGCCCGTTGAGCCAGGCGAGAAAAGCAACCCCGGTCTTGTAGTACTGGGTGGGCTGGGCGAAGATGTGCCGGGAGAGTACTTCGGTCGGGCCGAGGATCCGCCGGTATACCGCTGTGTCCCCCGCATCGAGGGCGCTCAGCGCCCGGGAGGCCAGCGGAGTGACGGCCGCGAACGCACCCAGGAGCGCGTCCGAGTGCCGCTGCCCGTCGCCGAGGATGAGGTCGACGTAGTTGAAGTCGTCCCCGGTGTACATGCGCACGTCCTCGGGGAGACGGCAGCGCAGATCGATCTCCGCCTGCGCGTCCAACAGCGACAGCTTGATGCCCGCCACCTTGTCCCCGTGCTTCTCGATGATCCTGAGCACCGTGTCCATCGCCTCGGCGGTGTCCTCGGATCCGAAGTACCCGGCCAAGCGGGGATCGAAGGCCGGACCCAACCAGTGCAGCACCACCGGAGCCTGGGCCGCCGCCAGTACCTCGGAGTAGACCCGCACATAATCGGCTGTGTCCCGGGCGGCCGCCGCGAGGTGCCTGCTGGCCATGAGCACAGCTCCGGAGCCGGTGGACTCCACGTGCTCGAGCTGCTCACGGTAGGCCCGCACGGCCTCGCTCGGGCTGACGGCGCGGTCCGGCAACTGGTCGGTGTTGACCCCGGAGACGAGCAGGTCGCGCACGGGCACACCGTGCGCCCGACCGTACGCGGAGGCGGCCCGGGTCGACCGCTCGATGAGCTCACGGGTGGCCGCGTAGTCCAGACCCATGTTGCGCTGGGCGGTGTCCATCGCCTCGGCCACACCCAGGCCCAGACCCCACACCCGCTTGCGGAACCCGAGCGTGGAGTCCCAGTCCACTTGGGCCGGGGCCCCGGGCACGTTTTCACCCCAGGCCACCGGCACCACGTGCGCCGCGGCGTAGACCGAGCGCACCCGATGGTGGCTCCGATCGGCCACCTGGCTACCCGCGGCGGAGAGTCGCCTGCGTTCCACCCGCCCGGAGGAGCGCGGCAGCAGTACCTCGGTCATCCCCCGTCCTCCGCGTCAGCGTCGAGTTCGATCCGCCTACCGTCGGCGGCCGATTCCAGAGCTTTCTCCGCCAGCCGGACACCGCGGGCCGCCGAGGCGAAATCGAAACGGTGCGGGCGCCCGGCCACGAAATCGCTCAGGAACTCCTCCCACTGGGCGCGGAAGCCGTTGACCAAGTCCGCGTTGTCGGGCATAGCCGACCAGTCCGACCGGTAGTCGTGGGCATCGGCCAGGTCGGGGTTCCACACCGGGCGCGGGGTCACCTCCCGGGTCTGCACGCGTCCGTTGAACAGCCCGACCACGGCCGAGCCCCGGGTCCCGTCGATCTGGAACTCCACGAGCTCGTCCCGGTCCACACGCACGCACCAGCTCGAGTTCATCTGCACCACGACCCCTTCGCCCACCTCGAAGACCGCGTAGGCGGCGTCGTCGGCGGTCGCGGCGTAGGCTTGGCCGTGCTCGTCCACCCGCTGGGGGATGTGCGTGGCCGTGTGGGCATAGACCGAACGCACGTGGCCGAAGAGGTGCTCGATTACGTAGTTCCAGTGCGGGAACATGTCCACGACGATGCCACCGCCGTCCTCCTTTCGGTAGTTCCAGCTGGGCCGCTGGGAGGCCTGCCAATCCCCTTCGAAGACCCAGTAACCGAACTCGCCGCGTACCGAGAGCACCCGGCCGAAGAAGTCGGAGTCGAGCAGCCGCTGGAGCTTTTGCAGTCCGGGCAGGTAGAGCTTGTCGTGCACCACACCGTTGTGCAGACCGGCCCGCTCGACCTCCGCTGCCAGCTCTGCGGCCTCGAGGTGGGTCTCGGCGGTCGGCTTCTCGCTGTATATGGCCTTGCCCGCGGCGATGGCTTTGCGCAAAGCCGGCACGCGGGCGCTGGTCAGCAGGAAGTCCGCGTAGATGTCCAGGCTCTCATCGGCCAGTACGGCCTCCAGGTCGGTTGTGTACTCGTCGATCCCGTGCCGCTCGGCGATCTCCTGGAGCTTTTCCTTCTTGCGGCCCACGAGCACGGGGCGGACCTGCGCCCGGGAGCCGTCGGGCAGTTCGAGCCCGCCGGCATCGCGGATGGCCAGGATGGAGCGCACCAGGTGCTGGCGGTAGCCCATCCGGCCGGTGACGCCGTTCAGGATGATCCCGATGGTCGGTCTCGTCATGGTTTTCGTCCCCGTCATGTGGTGGATCATTCGGCGGTCGCGGTCGATCCCAGGAGCTCGCGGATGCGACCGGCGATCCGGTGGAACTCGGGTAGCTCGAGGGTCGGCTCATACTCGCGTTGGCCGGGAAGGTCGACGGTGAACTCCTCGATGATCCGGCCGGGGCGCGGGCCCATGACCACCGAGCGGGAGGCCAGGTAGACGGCCTCGGCGACCGAGTGCGTCACCAGCACCACCGTCATGCCGGTCTCCTCCCAGATCCGACGCAGCTCGACGTTCATGTTCTCCCTGGTCAGGGCGTCGAGCGCGCCGAAGGGTTCGTCCATGAGCAGAACATCGGGCTGGTGGAGCAGGGCCCTGCACAGCGAGACCCGTTGCTGCATCCCGCCGGAGAGCTCGTAGGGCATGGACTTCTCGAACCCGCCCAGGCCGGTCATCTCGATCAGCTCGGCGACCCGCTCGCGCGCCCAGGCCTTGGGCAAGCCGCGCATCTCGGCCTGGAACAGGATGTTGTCGCGGGCGTTGCGCCAGTCCAGGAGCGCGGCCCGTTGGAAGACGAAGCCGACGTCGCGACGCGGCCCCTCCACCGGTGTTCCGCGCAGCGACACCCCGCCAGCGCTCACCTCGGTCAGCCCCGCGATCACCCTCAGGAGGGTCGACTTGCCGCAGCCGGACGGGCCCGCGATGGTCAGGAACTCTCCGGGTTCGATGGTCAGATCGATGCCGCTGAGGGCGTGCACCGTGCGGGCTTTGGTCTCGAAGGTGACGTCGACACCGCTGATGTCGACCATCGGGCTGTCGCCATCCGAGCGGTCGGCCCCCGCACCGCTGCTCGTCTCGGGTCCATTGGATCTGGTCAGCATGCTCACTCCCCTTCTGTCGTGAACGAGTCGTCGAAGTACTCGCTGGTGTCCTTGGCCTCGTCGATGAGACCGGACTCCGCCAGCACCTCGATGGTCTGCCGCCAGTCCTCCTCGTCGGTGTTGCCCGGGTCCTGCCCCTCGGTGTTGTCCGTGCTGAGCAGCGGGATGGTCTGCTCCCACTGTTCGAGGAGCACGTGCCCGTCGGGCGTCTGCGGGTCCTGGCCCTCCATCGCGGCTACCGCGTCTTCGGGCTCCTCCTGAGCGGCGGTGTAGGCCTCGGATGTGGCGGCCACCATCCGCTCGACCAGGTCCGGGTCGTCCTCGATGGTCGAGTTGTGCGCGAGGAGGCCGTTGCTGAAGAAGTTCAGCCCGGCGTCGGTGTAGCGCAGGTAGCTGACCTCTTCACCGCTCTCCTCGGAGATGGCGGGGCCCTGATCGTGGGCGAAGCCGATGAGGCCGTCGACCTGGCCGGACATCATCGCCGCGTTCTTGCCCGCAGAGTCGAGGTTCTGCTGTTCCACGTCGTCCTCGGAGAGTCCGACGGCGTCCAGGTACAGGGGGAAGGTGGTTGTGACCGCGTCACCGGCGGTGACCGCGATCGTCGTGCCCCTGAGGTCCTCCGGCTCCGCGATGCCTGTGTCAGTGAACACCTGGACCGCAGAGGGCGTGGACTGCAGGAAGACCCCCACGGAGCGGACGTCGACCCCCTCGTCGATGTTGGACAGCAGCGCGGGGGTGTCGGCCCAGCCGAAGTCGAAGCTCTCCTGGCCCACGGACTGCACCGTCATGCTCGACCCCTGGCCGGCCTCGATCTCCAGGTCGATTCCGTGCGCTTCGAAGATCCCCTCCTCCACGCCGTAGTAGAGCGGCGCGTGCTCGCCGTACGGGTACCAGTTGAGCTGCAGCGTGACTTCAGTGCTCGCTTCTTCGTCTCCCTCTCCCCCGCCACCGCAGGCGACCAGGGCGAGAGCGCTGGCTCCGGCCGCGAAACCGGTCAGGGACGACTTCAGGGGACGAATGGACTGTGGAGTGGACATGGGGGCTCCTCTGCGAATCAGTGCTGGGTGGACGCGCTGAGCAGCCTCGGGCTCGAGCGCGTGAAGCGGCGGTCGGCGAACGTCTGGCTCAGCGGCACGTTTCAGCGCCCGCGGTGCGAGGCGTGCCAGGGGATGAGGAACTTCTCGGCGATGTGGATGATCGCGAACAGCAGGATGCCCATGGCCGACATGATGATGAGCGCGGCGAACAGCATGGCCGTGTCCATATTTCCGTTGGCCTGCAGGATCACGTAGCCCAGACCGGCGTTGGAGCCCACGAACTCGCCCACGACCGCACCGGTGACCGCCAGGGTCGCCGCGACTTTGAGTCCGGACAGCAGCTCGGGCAGCGCTGAGGGGAAGCGCACCTTCAGGAAGGTCTTGAACTTGGAGGCGCCCATCGTCGACGTCAGTTCGAGGAGCTCGGGGTCCACCGAACGCAGGCCGCTGATACCGGCGATCACCACGGGGAAGAAGGCCATCAGCACGGCCACGAGGATCTTCGGGCTGGGGCCGAAGCCCAACCACACCACGAACAGCGGTGCGATCGCGATCTTAGGGATCACCTGGGCGAAGAGGATGAGCGGGTAGAAGGTCTTCTCCAGCGTGGGCGAGTAAACCATGAACACCGCGACCAGGACACCGACGACAGAGGCGATCACGAAACCGGCGACGGTCTCCCCCGTGGTGACGAGCGTGTGTGTCCACAGGTAGTCGGGGTTGTCAGCAAACGCTTTCCACGTATCGACGGGAGAAGGGAGGATATACGGCGCGACCAGCCCTCCGGTAGTGACGAGGAACCACGCCACCAAGAGCAGGGAGAGGAACACCAGAGGATACGCAAGCGCGAACGAACTGCGCGAACGGCGGGCCCTGGAGCCGCGGGTGGCGCCTGACACCCTCGGCGGCGGTGCGGGGGGAGCGTGTTCTGCCTGTTGAGTCATGTTGGGCCTCATGTTGCTCGGCAGGAAGGGATGTGCTTGGGGGTAGAAAGCGCTTTCCTTTTCGGGGATATTAAGTTCAGCACAACCTCGGTGTCAACGCCCCATACCGGACAGGACAAGAGATGCGAAGTGCGCGAATGAGGCCGTCGAGTGACAGCGCGACCCTTACAGACGTGGCGGCCCTGGCCGGGGTTTCCCTGGCCACGGCCTCGAGGGTGCTCAACGGAAGTACCCGCAGGGTGGGGCAGGCCAACCGGGACCGTGTCCTGCTCGCGGCCCAGGAACTCGACTACCGCCCCGACCTCTCCGCGCAGACGATGGCGCGCGGTACGGCCCCCGTACTCGCCCTCCTTGTCAGCAACATCGACGACCCGTACTTCTCCGCCATCGCCGCCGGCGTCGCCGAGTCCGCCCGCGCACACGGCGTGACCGTCACCATCGCGATGACCTCCCGAGACAGCGCCCTCGAACTCTCCTCAGTGCGTGTGCTGCGCGGTCAGCGCCCGCGCGCGATCCTGCTGTGCGGAAGCCGGTGGGCCTACGACTCTCACTCCGAGGCTCTGCTCGCCGAACTGCGGGGGTACACCGCGGGCGGTGGCCGGGCCGTCTTCATCAGCCAATCTGAGGGCAGCCTGGGATCGGTGCACGTGGACAACGTCGCGGGCGCCTCGGGCCTCGGCACCACGCTCGCGGGCTTGGGCTACCGGAGAGCCGCGATGATCACGGGCGCGGAGAACATGAGGACGGCCCAGGAGCGGCTTGACGGGCTGAAGGCCGGTCTCGCGGTCGTGGGCGCCGATGTGTCACTCGTCGTGCGCGACACCTTCGACCGCGCGGGTGGCTACCGCTGCGCTCGCAGACTCGTCGAGTCCGGGCGTCTCCAAGAGGCCGACGTGTTGTGCGCCGCGAACGACGTGATGGCCATCGGCGCGATGACCGCGCTGCGGGAGTCCGGGATCGAGCCGGGCCGCGACATCGCCGTCACGGGCTTCGACGACATCGAGACCGCGGCCGACGTTACACCGCAGCTCACGACCGTGCGCTTCCCCCTCGCCGACCTCGGCCGCCAGGCCGCCGACCTCGCCTTGTGCCCGGACAACCCCACCATCGGCGAGATCTTCGTCGGGGGCTACGTGGTCCTGCGTGCCTCCTCGCCCCGCGTCACCTGAGCGGTCGGCGAGCAGTCAACACCCGACCACGGTCGCGAAGAGCGTCCTGAGCGGCCGCTATCCGGCCTCCCGTGTCGGCCGCGCCCGCTTCCGTCCCCTGCCGGTTTTCGCCGGTGTGGCCCCCCTGTCGGAGGCCGGGCCCGTCGAGTCGCGCACGATGAGTTCGGTACGCACCGGCAGCACACCTCCGGTCGGCGCCCTTCGGGGGTCGAGGGCGTAGTTTCCGCTGGTGCGGCCCGCCTCGGCGAGCGGTATGCGCACGGTGGTGAGCGTCGGAACGGCGTCGAGGCTGAAGGGCAGGTCGTCGAAGCCGGCCACCGAGACGTCGCCTGGGACTGCCCGGCCGCGTGAGCGGAGCTCGGCGAGAACGCCTAGTGCCGCGATGTCGTTGCCCGCGATCACCGCGGTCAGTGCTGGGTTGAGGCGGAGGAGTTCACCCACACCGGTGCGGCCGGACTCACGGTCGAAGTTGCCGACGACGACCGGGCAGCTCTCCTCGGACAGGCCCGCGTCCGCGAGCGCCTGACGGTGACCGTCCAGGCGCAGCTGTGACGTGGTGCGGTTCTCCGGTCCGGTGAGGTAGCCGATGTCGCGATGGCCCAGTGCGGCCAAGTGCGCGGTGAGCCGCCGGGCGCCGTCGCGGTTGTCGAAGTCGACCGTGATCACGCCCGGCAACGGCTCCTCATCGGGGCCGGTCAGGGGCGGACGGCCGCAGAGGACGACATGCCCTCCCGAGGCGGTGAACTCCTTGATCTGGTCGATGAGAGCACCGCGGTGCCCGGGGTCGTTCACCGAGCCGCCGGTGAGTACCACGCAACGTGCCCGCTGTTTCCGCAGGAGTTTCAGGTAACGCAGTTCGCGCTCCGTGGAGCTGCCGGTGTTGCACACGACGGCGAGGCGGTCGCCTTCGGCCGCGGTGTCCTGGATGCTGCTGGCGATGACGCTGAAGAACGGGTCGGCGATGTCGTGTACGAGGATGCCGATCAGATCGGAGCTGGACGCCGCCAGGGCACGGGCATTGCCGTTGACGACGTAGTGCAGTTCAGCGACCGCCCGGTGGACCCGTTCCGCGGTGGCGCGGGCTACTGGGTAGTTGCCGTTGAGGACCCTGGACACCGTCGCCGGTGACACCCCGGCGTGTCGCGCCACGTCAGCCAGTTTCGCCGCCATCTCTGCTCAGGTCTCCTCAACTACGCCGGTCCCGTACACCGGGGCACCGATCGTGCCCTGCTCGGTCCCGCTTTTAGAAAGCGGTTCCTGTCAGTATGGCGGACTCTCGCGCGGCGTGCGGACGAGAACCGACGGTTGAATCCTGGCTGACGCGATATTGACAACATGTCGGAGCGAACCGTACTTTTGCCGCGTAGAAAACGCTTTCTGCCGAGCGATCAAGGATCTCCCATGCGTCCACAGTCGCCACACCCCCACCGGCCGAAGCACCCGCCCATGGACGTCTCCCCTGACCCGGCAGTCCCCGGTACCGTTCCAACGCTCCCGGGCGGCGTCGGCTTGTCCCGCCTGCGCGTCTACGACTGGCCCAGCGCCCAGGGCTCCGACGGCTTCTGCGGCGGCACCCCCCACATGCACCTGGCCTGCACCGAGGCGTACTCGGTGGTCGGCGGATCAGGAGCCGTACAGACCCTCACGACTAACGGCTCCACCTCGACCCCGCTCGCTGAAGGCGACCTCGTGTGGTTCACGCCCGGGACCGTGCACCGTCTCGTCAACCACGGGGACCTGCGCATCATCGTTCTCATGCAGAACGCGGGCCTGCCCGAAGCAGGTGACGCCGTGTTCACCTTCCCGCCCGGTGTCCTGTCCGACCCGCACGACTACGCTGCGGCCGCAACCCTCGACACCGCCGACCCGGAAGGCGCAGCCCGGAACCGGCGCGAACTGGCCGTCTCCGGGTTCACCCAACTGCGGCACCGAATTGAGACGGACGGACCGGCCGCGATGACCGACTTCCACACATCCGCCGTGCGCCTGGTCGCCGCCCGCCTGCCCGACTGGCGCACCCGCTTCGAGCAGGGCCCAGCGGCAGAGGTCGCCCGAACGGCCTCCCACCTCGACGCACTCGCCGCAGGGGACACGTCCCACCTGTCCTCCGCGGCGGTATACCGGGTTGAGCCCCGACCGGCGTGGGGCATGTGCGGACGCCTCAACAAGTTCGAGGCGGACGGGACTTCCCGGATCGCCTGAGAAAACTCCTGGTTGAACCCCCTGTAGAACCCCGACCCCCAACCCCTGCCACGGTCGGACAACGATCGGGCGCCCATCCTCCCACCGGTGCGCGCTTCTCCCGTCCCTACCGGCGCGTGTTCCCCGCCGGAGAAGCGTCTCGGACCCTGCCCCTACTCCTGCCCGCTCCCTTCCCACCCCCAGCCACACAAGGGAATTCTCATGCTTGCACGGCCGCGCAGTTATCAGGCGGGGACCCTGGGGTTAGCCCTGGTCGCCGCGACAGTCCTCCCAGTCGGCAACGCCGCCGCCGACCCCGACGACCTGCCACCGCAGGAACCCGGCGTCACGCTGCGGGTCTTCGACGTCGGGTTCGAGCCCGAACAGACCTGCACCTTGACCGAGGGCCAGACTCCCAACGTCGACGAACTACGTGCGGACATCGACTGGGAGACCACGGAGGAGTTCGGCGGTATCGCCAACAACTTCATGGCACACGTGTTCGGCCACATCCACGTGACCGAGGACGGCACCTACGATTTCCGGATCACCAGCGATGACGGATCGCGTCTGAGCATCAACGACGAGGAGATCATCGAGAACGACCAGCGCCAGCCCCCGACAGCGGCGGACGGTTCGGTCGAGCTGACTGAGGGCGCGCACGCCCTGTGGATCGACTACTTCCAGGGGGCGCACGACAAGGCGCTGCACCTGGAGTGGAGCCCGCCGGGAGAGGAGGGGTTCGAGCTCGTACCCGAGTCCGCACTGACCACCGACGCCGACGTCACCCGCGTGACCTCGCCCGGGGTCAAGTCGTGCGCCGACGCCGACGCCGGCCCCGGCGACGGGGCTCCGCTGGCTGACGTGCACCCGAACTACACGCTGACCGACCTGCGGCCGGAGGACTACGAACCGACGGTCACCGGCATGGACTGGTTCGACGACGGCCGTATGGTCATCACCACCTGGGCGGGCCGGGAGAGCTTCGACGGCGCTGTGGAGGCCGTCGACGGCACCGTTGAGGACGACGCCGACCCCGAGGACATCACCACGCAGGTCATCGCGACCGACATGAACGAGCCGCAGGGGGTGATCGTCGACGACGGAGAAGTCATCGTCGCGGAGAAACACCAGCTCAGCCGGTTGACCGACGTTGACGACGACGGCGTCTACCAGGACACCGAGGCCATCGCCACCTGGCCCAACGGCGAGACCTACCACGAATTCGGGTTCGGCATCCTCATGGACGACGACCACTACTACCTCAACCTGTCGGTGGCCATCACCCCCGGTGGCAGGACCACGGTGCCCCAGCACGTCGAGAACCGCGGCACCTCGGTCAAGATCGACAAGGAATCCGGCGCGCTGGAGTACGTCGCGGGCGGTCTGCGCACCCCGAACGGCATCGGCTGGGGTCCCGAGGAAGAGATCTTCGTAGCGGACAACCAGGGAGACTGGCTCCCCGCGTCGAAGCTGGTCGAGATCGAGGAGGGTGCCTTCTACAACCACTACACGACCCCCGCCGGGCCGTTCGACGACCAGCCGGTCACCGAGCCGGTGCTCTGGCTTCCGCACGGTGAGATCTCGAACTCACCGACGAACCCGGTGCTGGTCGAGGAGGGCCCGTTCGAGGGCCAGATGGTGTTCGGCGACGTCACCTACGGCGGGATCCAGCGCGGATTCATCGAGGAGGTCGACGACCAGAAACAAGGCGCGGTGTTCCGGATGACCCAGGGCCTGGAGTCCGGTGTCAGCCGGCTCGCTCTCGGCCCGGACGGCTCGTTCTACGTCGGCGGTATCGGCGGCGGAGGCAACTGGGAGCAGCCGGGCAAGCTCCCCTACGGCCTGCAGAAGCTGGCCCCCACGTCCGAGGACGCCATGGACATCGTGTCGATGGAGGTCACGGAGACCGGGTTCGACCTCACCTACACCAAGCCGGTCGCCGACGACGTGATCGAGAACGTCGACGAGCGGTACGACGTGGAGCAGTGGTCATACAACCCGACCTCGGAGTACGGAGGTCCGAAGCGCAACGAGGAGAGCCTGCCCGTCACCGGTGCTTCGGTGTCCGACGACGGACACACGGTGAGCCTGGACATCGACGGGCTGCGCGAAGACCGCGTCGTGCACGTCCGCTCGCCGCGGCCGTTCGAGTCCGACGACGGAACCGAGCTGTGGAGTACCGAAGCCTGGTACACCGTCCACAACATCCCGGACTACAAGGAGCCGCCCAACGAGATCGGCGTCTATGAGGCCGAGGACGCCCTGCTGGGCGGAGAGGCCGGTATCACCGACGAGCACCCGAACCACACCGGGGAGGGCTTCGTCGACGGCTTCAGCAACATCGGCGCCTCAGTGACTTGGGAGATCGAGGTCGATGAGGACGGGACCTACCCTGTGACCTTCCGCTACTCCAACGGTGACAACCCGTTCGTCGGCACCAAGACGATCTCGCTGGACGTCAACGGTGAGAGCCAGGGACAGATCGCGGTCGAGACGACCGAGGTGTGGCAGGCCTGGGCTGACCATGTCGAGGAGCTGGATCTCGAAGCGGGGACGAACACCATCACGGTCACCGCCGGTGAGGACGATGACCGCCACGTGAACTGGGACCACCTGCGGATCCAACGGGAGCCCTGCACCCCGGCCGAGCCCGATGAGGGCTACCGGATGCTCTTCGACGGCACCGAGGAGAGCTTCGCCGACTGGGAGATGGCCGGTCCCGGTGACTTCATCACCCAGGCCGACTGCACGATCCGCTCCGTCGGCGGGCTCGGGCTGACCACCCATCCCGACGAGCTCAGCAACTACAGCCTGAAGCTGGACTGGAAGAAGACGGGGGACGACAACTCCGGCGTGCACCTCGGCGTTCCGGACCCCGAAGGCGACCCCGAGGCGCGCAACGAGGGCTTCGAGGTGCAGATCGACGCCATGGACGAGGACGAGCTCTCGACGGGCGCGATCTACAGCTTTCAGGGCGCGGACATCGAGGCCAGGGACGAGGCGCTGAATCCAGCAGGTGAGTGGAACACCTACGAGATCGTGGTCGAGGGGCACAACGTCGAGGTGTACCTCAACGACGTGCTGGTCAACGACTTCGACAGCGAGGGGGCCGACCCCGACCGGGACCTCAGCTCGGGCCGCATCGGGTTGCAGAACCATCACACCGGTTCCGACGTCTGGTTCCGCAACGTGCAGGTCAAGGAGCTCGACTGAGGTGGGCGGAGGCCTGAGGCCTCCGCTGTTTCCCGGTTGAGGCCGCGAAGCAGGGTATGACCGCGACGTAGGCGGCGGCACCGGCCGGCCCGCGCCGCCGCGGCGGGATCACGGCCCGCGTGCCCGGATCCCTGGGGGCGTCTTCTCGATGTCACCGGGAACCGGGGGTGCGGGCCGTTTCGCCGTCGTCAGGCACCGGTCGCGTGTTGGCTGCTGAAGGCGGCGACTGACCCCTTCACCCCACCTTTCGCCCCGTCCACCGATGTACGCGCGACGGAGTTCCTGCTGTACAGCAAGTACCTCCGGCAGTTCAGCGGCCCGCCGCGTAACCCTGCATGCCGCGGGGGTTGGCGCCCGCGCGCAGCACGCCGCTCTCGGGGTCGCGGGAGACGGCGGAGATGCGTCCCAGGGACCACGGACCGCCGTGGGTGACCCGGTGGCCCCTGCGCCGCAGCTCGGAGACGGCCGCCTCGCCGACACGGTCCTCGACCACGAGCTCCCCGGGTGCGATCTCGCGTGGAAAGAAGGATCCCGGGAACGCGTTGTTGTGGAACATCGGCGCGTCGATGGCCTCCTGGAGGTTCATGCCTCCGTGCAGCAGCCGGAGGAAGAAGGTGAGCGACCACTGGTCCTGCTGGTCGCCGCCGGGTGTACCGAGCGCCATCACCCCTTCGTCCCCGCGGGTGACGAGGGTCGGGGTGAGCGTGGTCCGCGGCCGCTTGCCGGGGGCGACCACCCCGGGAGAGCGGTCGTCCAGCCAGAACATCTGCCCGCGGGTCCCCAGGGCGAAGCCCAGCGCAGGGATGGTCGGCGAGCTGGCGAGCCATCCGCCGCTCGGGGTCGCCGCGACCATGTTGCCCTCCGAGTCGACGACGTCGAGGTGGCACGTATCGCCGCGCTGGTCTCCGGTCCGGTCCACGGTCGGCTCTCCGCTGGCCCGGTCGGTGCCGGGCGTCTGCCCCGCCAGCCACAGCGGCGGAATGAAGGGCTCGCGCCCGTCAGGGGAGCCAGGGCGCAGCTCCAGTGACGCCTCCGCCGCGACCAACCGGGCTCGCTCCTCCGCGTAGGCCCGGCTGAGCAGGATGTCCAGCGGAACGTCGGCGAACAGGGGATCGGCGTAGTGGGCGTCGCGGTCGGCGAAGGACAGCTTTGCCGCCTCGGTGACCAGGTGGACGAACTCGGGTGAGAGGACGCCGGGCCCCTCCGCACCGCCCAGCCCGAGTGCCTCGGCCAGGCGCAGCTGCTGAAGGAAGACCGGCCCTTGGCCCCAGGCGCCGGTCTTGTGCACGGTCAGCCCCCCGTAGTCGACGCTGACCGTGTCCTCGTAGGATGCACTCCACCCGGCCAGGTCGTCCCCGGTGAGCAGGGCACGGTGGTAGCGGCCGTCGCCCGAGGCCACGGGTTCGGCGAGGAAATCCATGATCGCCTCGGCCACGAACCCTTCCCGCCAGATCCGCCGAGCAGCGTCGAACTGGAGGTCCCTGCGGCTGCCGACGGTCTCTGCCTCGTTGAGGATCCGCTCGTAGGTGTCCGCCAGGGCCGGGTTGCGGTGGAAGGAGTCGGCGGCGGGAACGTCCCCGCCCTTGAGCCACAGCTCCGCCGAGGTCGGCCAGAGCTGGGTGAAGACCTGCTGCACCGAAGCGATCTTGTCGACGATCTGCGGCATGAGGGGGTAGCCGCGGCCTGCGTAGCCGATGGCTGGCTCCAACAGGCTGCGCAAGGACATGCGGCCGCGATCCCGTGCCAGCAGCAGCCAGGTGTCGAAGGCACCCGGGACCATCGCGGGCAGCACGCCGCTGCCGGGGATCCGGTCCATACCCTCGAATGCCTCGGGTACCGCCGCGGCCGGGGCGGGCCCCTGACCGCAGAGCACGGTGGCGCGTTCCCCGGCTGCCTTGAAGACGACCGGGGCCTCGCCGCCGGGCCCGTTCAGATGGGGTTCGACCACCTGCAGGGTGAAACCCATCGCGGCTGCCGCGTCGAAGGCGTTCCCCCCGCGTTCCAAAGCCGCCATTCCCACACCGCTGGCGATCCAGTGCGTGGAAGCGGCCATTCCGAAGTTTCCACGCAACTCAGGCCGGGTGGTGAACTCGCGCATGTTGTCCAAGACTCCTACCAGTGGGGACGGGTTGGTCCGCCGGATATCGGCGCACCAGGAACTACTAGTCGTAACTCAATAGTGACCCACAAACTCTGGATACTGTATATGGTCGCATTTGCCTGAAGAAAGCCCCAACCAGGGAAGGCGATCCCCTTCCCAGAGCGGAGGTGTTCTCCGTTGCGCCAGCACCCCACACAACACCGGCGGACGGGGCCGTTCCCGAAGCGGCGACGGGGTGTGCCGCCCACCGTTCCCGGCTGCGCCGCGGTCGCCGCCGCCCTGCTGTTCAGCGGGTGCACACCCTTGGTCAACCCCGAAGAGATCGCCGCCGAGGACCGCGGCGTCGTGGAGGGGCAGCTGGTTGAAGGAGGCGATCTGGTCATCGGCCTGGACCAGGAACCCGACGCGCTCGACCCGACACTGGCCACGACCCTGGTCGGCCGCCACATCTTCGACGCCATGTGCGAGAAGCTCTACGACGTCGACGGAGACCTGGACCTGGTCCCCCAACTGGCCGACGGAGAGCCGGAGACCTCCGAGGACGGGCTCCAGGTCACCATCCCCCTGCGCGCGGACGGGGTCCTGTTCAACGACGGCACTCCCTTCGACGCCGACGCCGTCAAGCAGAGCCTGGACCGGCACCGCGAACTCCCGGGCTCTGTACGGGCCACCGAACTCGAATCCGTGGAAGCCGTCGAGGCCACCGACGACTCCACCGTGGTGCTGCGCCTGTCGCGCCCGGACCCCGCGCTGCCGGCCACGCTCGCGGACCGGGCCGGCATGGTGATGTCGCCAGCGGCCATGGACGAGCTCGGTGAGGACTTCGCCCAGGCCCCCGAGTGCGTGGGGCCCTTCGGCTACGTCGAACGCGTCGCCCAGGACCGCGTCGTTCTGGAGAGGAGTGAGCACTACTACGACTCCGAGAACGTGCTGCTGGACCGGCTGATCTACCGCGCCATCCCGGACGGCACCATCCGGCTGGCCAACCTGCGCTCCGGGCAGCTCGACGTCATCCAGGAGGTCGATCCGCACGAGGTCGCCCAGGTCGAGGAGGAGGACGGGCTGCACCTGCTCAGCCAGCCCTCCCTCCAGTACATGGGCCTCACCGTGAACGTGCTCAACGCCGACGGGGTCGGCAACGACCCGCGGCAGTTCGACGGACCGCTGGCCGAGCACCCTGAGCTGCGCGAGGCCCTGTCCCTGGCCCTCAACCGGGAGGCCATCAACGAGGTCGTCTTCAACAGCGTCTACCAACCCGCCTGCGGACCCATCCCACCGATCAGCGAGTTCGCGACGGAAGCCACCCTGGCCTGTCCCGACCACGACCCGGAACGAGCCGCCGAGCTGGTGGAGGAGAGCGGTGTGGACACCCCCGTGACGATGGAGATGATGATCCCCAACGACCCCACCAACGTGCTGCTGGGCGAGGTCATCCAGTCCATGGCCGGCGACGTCGGGTTCGACGTCCGGCTGCGGCCCACCGAGTTCGCCTCGTCCATCGCCACCGCGCAGGCGGGCGATTTCGAGTCCTACGTCCAGGGCTGGTCGGGGCGGGTCGACCCCGACGGCAACATCGGCCAGTTCCACTTGCAGGGCGGGGGCAACAACTACTCGGGCCACTTCACCGAGGAGACAGACGAACTGATCGTCGAAGCCGCCTCGGAGACGGACGACGAGCGCCGCACGGAGCTCTACGACGAGCTGGTCCCCCAGCTTCAGGAGACCAATTCCATCATCTACCTCTTCCGCAACCGCCTCTACAACGCCCACCACGACGGCGTCGCCGGGATCGAGCTCCGACCCGACGGCCTGATCCGCGCGGCCGAGGCCGGACACGTCCAGGGTCAGGGGTGAGGTATGGGACGCTATCTTCTGGGTCGGCTCTGGCAGTCGGCCGTCACACTCTTCCTGGTCTCCATCGCCGTGTTCGCGGGCGTACGGGCCATGCCCGGCGACCCGGCTATGCTGCTCGCCGGGGAGGATCCCAGCCCCGAAGCCGTGGAGGAGATCAGCAACCGTCTGGGGCTGGACCAGCCGCTACCGGTCCAGTACCTCATCTGGATCGGGCAGATGCTGCGCTTCGACTTCGGCGACTCGGTACGCACGGGCCTGCCGGTGTCCGAGGCCATCCTGACCCGGCTGCCCGTCACTCTGGAGCTGGCCTTCCTGAGCCTGCTGGTCGCGGCGACGATCGGCATCCTCACTGGTGTCGTCGCGGCGGTCTGGAAGGGTCGGCCCGCGGACTGGGCCGCCAACGCGTTCTCGCTGCTCGGTATGTCGGTACCGAACTTCTGGCTGGGCCTGATGGCGATCCTGCTGTTCGCCGTGGCCCTGGGCTGGCTGCCGGCGTCGGGATACGTGCCCCTGACCGATTCGGTCGGCGGCAACCTGGCCAGCATGCTCATGCCTGCGGTGGTGCTCGGCACCGGGCTGGCGGCGGTGGTCACCCGGCAGACCAGGTCGTCCATGATCGAAGTGCTCGGGTCGGACTACATCCGCACGGCCCGCGCCAAAGGGCTCGGGCCCGGCCGGGTCGTACTGGTGCACGGCCTGCGCAACAGCATGATCACCGTACTGACCATCCTGGGCATGCAGCTCGGGGCCCTGATCTCCGGTGCCGTGGTCACCGAACAGATCTTCGTGCTCGCGGGCTTCGGCAACCTGATGGTGGAAGCGGTCTTCACCCGTGACTTCCCCGTGGTGCAGGCGACCGTCATGGTCACCGCGATCGGCTACATCCTGGTGAACCTGCTCGTGGACCTGTGCTATTCGCTGATCGATCCCCGCATCCGCGTCCAGGGAGGCCGCCGGTGAGCGCCGAAACCACACAGAGCACCGGGGCGCCGGACCCCGCGACCACCCGGCGGTCGGTCTGGCACCGCCTGTGGCGCAACCCCGCGGGCATGGTCGGCCTGGTGCTGTCCGCGGCCTTCGTGGCCGTCGCACTCCTCGCCCCCGTGATCGCGCCCCAGGATCCGGCCGCCGTCGACTTCGACCGCATCCTGGCCCAGCCCGGCGCCGCCGATCCGATCGGCACCGACCAGCTCGGGCGCGACCAGGTGTCGCGCGTGATGTACGCCGTGCGCTCCTCGCTCCTGGTCGCAGCGGCGGCGGTCCTGCTCGCGCTGGTGATCGCCGCTCCCCTGGGGCTGCTCGCCGGGTACTACCGCCGCTACGTCGACCCGCTGATCTCCCGGCTCAACGACGCCGTGATGGCCTTCCCCTTCCTGGTACTGGCGGTGGGCCTGGCGGCGATCCTCGGACCCTCGCTGGTCAACGCGGCCATCGCCATCGGCGTCTCACAGATCCCCACCGTGCTCAGGGTGTTGCGCGGTGAGGCCATGCGGCTCGCGGAGGAGGACTTCGTGGACGGCGCGATCGCCGGAGGGGCCGGAGACTTCGCGGTACTGTTCCGGCACATCCTGCCCAACGCCGCCAACGCCCTGCTGGTCCAGATCAGTGTCGGGATCCCGGCCGCCGTCATCGGTGAGGCCATGCTCTCGTTCCTCGGTCTGGGCGTTCAGCCCCCCACCCCGTCGCTGGGCACGATGCTGTCCAGTTCGCAGGCCTATTTCGCGCAGGCCCCCTGGCTCGCCGTGTTCCCGGGGTTGGTGCTCGTCCTGCTCACCCTGGGTTTCAACCTGCTCGGCGACGGCCTGCGTGACGCACTCGACCCGAAGGGAAGGCGCCGATGACCGCCATCCGCCACGACGGCGCGGAGCCGGACACGGAGCCGGTACTGCGCGCTTCGGACCTCACCGTCGACCTGCCCGGCGAGGACCGCGACAGCCCGGTGCGTGCCGTGTCCGGTATCGATTTGCAGGTGCGCTCCGGTGAGGTGCTCGCGCTGGTCGGCGAGTCCGGTTCGGGCAAGAGCATGGGCACCATGGCGATGCTCGGCCTGGTCCCGCACGGTGCGTCCGTACAGGGATCGGCCCGGCTGCGCGGCCGGGAGCTGATCGGGCTGGGAGAGCGCGCCCTGCGCGGTGTACGCGGCAAGGAGGTCGCCTTCGTCTTCCAAGAGCCGATGACGTCGCTGAACCCGGTGTTCACGGTGGGTTGGCAGATCCGCGAGGTGCTGCGCCTGCACATGGGGCTCTCCCGGGCTGCCTCTCGCACCCGCGCCGCCGAGCTGCTCGAACTGGTCGGGCTGGACGACCCCGAGCGCCGTCTGGGCAGCTATCCGCACCAGCTCTCCGGTGGCCAGCGCCAACGGGTGATGATCGCTATGGCGCTCGCCTGCGACCCCGGGCTGCTCATCGCCGACGAACCGACCACGGCGCTCGACGTCACCGTCCAGGCGGAGGTCCTGGAGCTGCTGCGCGATCTCCGACGGAGGCTCGGCACCGCGATCCTCCTCATCACCCACGACATGGGGGTCGTCGCCGACATCGCCGACCGCGTCGCGGTGCTGCACCGCGGTGAGGTCGTGGAGACCGGTGGCGTGCACCAGGTGCTCCGGGCCCCTGAGCACCCCTACACGCAGAAGCTGTTGGCGGCCGTCCCGCACCTGGGGTCGGCCCGTACCGCGACGGAGCGGGGGCGGGTGTCCGTGCGTGAACGGGCGTCCACGGAGGAGAGTGGAGCGGGCCCCGACGACCGGTCCGCGCCGGAGGAAGCTCAGGGGCAGCCGCCGGCCCCGGCGCTGGAGGTCCGCGACCTGAAGGTGGACTTCGGGTCCTTCAAGGCGGTGCGCGGGGTCTCGCTCACGGTCGGGGCCGACGAGATCGTGGGGCTGGTCGGGGAGTCGGGTTCAGGCAAGTCGACCCTTGGCAGGTGCGCCGCCGGTCTCACCCGTCCCACCTCCGGAACCGTCTCCGTGGGCGGCACGGACATCTCCGGGCTGTCCCGGCGTGCCATGCGGCCGCTGCGCAGGCGGATGCAGATGGTCTTCCAGGACCCGGCCTCGTCGCTCAACCCGCGGATGAGCATCGGCGACACCATCGCCGAACCGCTGCGCCGCTTCCGTGTCGCCCGCGGGGCGGATCTGCGCGGCCGCGTCGCCGACCTGCTCCGTGACGTGGCGCTCGACCCCGGCATGCGGGAGCGCTACCCCCATCAGCTGTCCGGCGGCCAGCGCCAGCGGGTCGCCTTGGCCAGGGCGCTCGCGCTCGGGCCCTCGCTGCTCATCGCGGACGAGCCCACCAGCGCCCTCGACGTGTCAGTCCAGTCCGAGGTGCTGGAGCTGCTCACCGGTCTTCAGCGGCGCCTGGGTTTCGCGTGCCTGTTCATCAGCCACGATCTGGCGGTGGTGGAACTGCTGGCCTCCCGGGTGGCGGTGATGCGCCGCGGGGAGATCGTCGAGCAGGGAGCGGCCCGGCAGGTGCTGTCCGCACCCGGGCACGAGTACACCCGGCAGCTCATCAGCGCCGCCCCGGTCCCCGACCCCGAAGTCCAGCGGAACCGTTCCGGTGTGCATTAGCCGGGTTCGGGGCGCCCGCGGACCGCTGCCCGCGGGCGCCCCGCCGTCACCTACTCGGAGCCGATGGATGCCCCGTAGACGTGCTCGACGGCGATCGTGAGGAGGAGCCGCCGTTCGGAGACCATGACGGACCTGTACTCTTCCCAGTCGGGGTGTTCCCCTGCGGCGGCGCGGTAGTAGGCGACGAGCGCCTCGACGGCGGGGTCGTGCGGATCGTTCCCGGGACCGGTGAGGGTGGCGGTGCCCTCTGCCGTGGCCCAGGACCAGCCGTCGCCGCTGGTGACGTTGAGCGCCGCACGCGGGTCGCGTCCGAGGTTGGCGGCCTTGACGAGCCCGGCGCGCGTCGAGACGAGGATGCGTTCCCCGGCCCGGTCGTAGAAGGGTGTCACCGGTGAGAGCTGGGGGCGGCCGTCCGGATGAAGGGTGGCGAGAATGCCCAGCTTCCGCTCGGCGAGCAGTTGCCGCGGGTCGAACGCTCCGGTAGTCATGCGTCCGAGGATAACGCCGACGGGTCGGCCCCACCATGGTCGCCTTGGACACGGGGGCTCGCCCCAGGCCCGCGCCTCCGCGAAGATCCGAAGTTCTGCGACCGGTCAGGTGTCCAGGAACGCACGGAGGTTCGCACAGGGTTTCCTCCGGCTGCTCCTCAGGCAGGAAGTGTCCGCAGTCGGTGATCGCCCGGCCGCGGACGTCATCGGCGTACCGCCCCGGCCGCCGCCGCGCCCGTCCAGGATCACGTAGTCGAGGGCCGCGTGGATGTCGCGCTCAATGTGCTGGGCGGAGAGTTTGAACCCGACGGGGATGCTTCCGGTGGCCTCCCGGGCCCGCTCGGCGACCTCCTGGAAGCCGGCGGGCGCGGTCAGGTCGGGGAAGCGGGCCGGTGACACGGCACTTTCCCCTTCGGGCAGTTCGCGTACCTCTGCGATGCGGCCCCGGATCTCGTGCCCGGGCGGGTGGCCGCCGGTCCCCGTCTTGGCGGTCTGGTCTCCCTTGAAGTGGAAGGCCTGGAGCGGGCGACCTTGTCCGTCGAGAAGCCGAACCCGGCCGAGGCCAGCTCGTAGAAGTAGCGGCCGTTGGCCGCCTGTTCCTCGGGGAGCATGCCGCCCTCGCCGGAGCAGATTCCCGTCGCCGCGTGGTCGGCGCCGGTGGCCAGGGCGGTCTTGGCCTCCTCTGGCAGGGCGCCGAAGCTCATATCGGAGACCAGGGGGTGTCCAGGCGCAGCGGACGCTCGGTGCCGGGGCCGACCACCACGTCGGTGCCGACCGGCTCCTCGTCCAGCAGCGGTGCGGCAGCCAGTTGGGCGGTGATTCGGCGTGCGGTAACGATTCCCGCCCTGACCGGGTAGAACACACCTCTCGACGCTTAGGGACGACCGCGCCCCGGCGCCGGGGCAGCCGCGGGGAAATTCGGGGCGCCGAACCCGTCAAGGCGGTTGACCGGGGCGGCCGGGGCACGAAGGATGATCTGCGGGACCACCGGGCACGGTCCGCCCGTGCCCGCCGACGGACGGGGGGCTGTCATGGCGGATGGGAACACCGGCGGGTCCGCGGCCCGTGCGGTACCCGACGGAGTGGGCTGCGCCGACCTGGTCGACGCCATGACCCGCGTGCACGGGCACCGCGCGCACGTCCTCGACCTCGTCAGCCCCACCCCGGAGCGGGTCCTGTTCGGCCCGGCGGCGACCGTGGCCTTCCTCCCCTACCGCGACGACTTCGACGCGGGGAACCGGCTGGGCTTCGCCGGGTGGTTCTACCGGGCCGTGGGTGAGGACCCCGCGGGAAGGGTCCTGGTGATGTCCAGCGGCGGCTACCCGGATGCCTCCCACGGAGGCGCCACGAAGCTGTCCCGGATCGCCAACAACGGACTGTCCGGGCTTCTCACCGACGGGCGGCTGCGCGATTTCGACGAGCTCGCCGGACAGCCCTTCGCCACCTGGTGCTCCGGGGAGGCCACCCGGTGGGGCGGTGACACCGTTGCGCCATACGGCGCCGCCGTCCCCGTGCAGGTGGGCGGTGCGACCGTCCGCCCCGGAGACTACGTCTTCGCCGACCGCTCCGGTGCCGTCGTCATCCCCGAGTCCTCCGTGGACCGGATCCTCGCCGATGCCGAGCGCATCCGGCGCACGGACCAGGAGTTCCTGCCGGTCATCAGGGACGAGGACCCCGAAGCGCTGCGCAGGGGCGAGCAGCGCAGTAGCGAACAGTGAACCGGTCAGACCGCGGGCGGTGCGGCCACGCTGCTCCGTTCGACGAGCTTGGGCGTGGTGGCCCTCCGGCTGGCGCCGTCCCGGGGTTCGGCGATGCGGCCCATGAGCAGGGCGGTCGGGCTTTGTGCGCATGCTGGAGTTCAAAGCCCTCCATGATCGGGACGTGAAGGCGGCCTGTACCGTTCTGGCGGCCGGGCGGGCCGACAGGGAAAACGCCTGCGGAGGGACCGTAAGACCAGCCGCCTGAGGTTGGCAGGACCCGGTGAAACAGGAACCGCGCGCGCCGTGAGGCGCGGGCACCGGCCCGCCCGTGCGGGCGGGCCGGAATCCCCGTCGTACACGGGGAGGACGTCAACCGCTTCGGTTCAGGGAACCGTCGGCAGCCAGACCCGCATGGCGGTCGGGCCGCGTTCCGCCCACTGGTGGTAGGGGGAAAGCACCACGTCGACGGGTTCACCCCTCCCCTCGGCGGGACCCGAGGCATAGGGCCACTGCGGGTCGGTGGCCGCCGAAGAGCGCACCGACCCGCGGGCGCGTACCCGTCCTCCGTGGTCGGCCGGTGGGACGGAGGGGTCGACCATCACCTCGTCCAAGTCGCTCACCCCGGACAGGTCCACCGACTCCGCGCAGAACACCAGCGGCCCCCGTTCCACCGCCACGCAGCCCCGTACGGCGTCGATTCTCGGATCAGGCCAGGTCACGCGGGGTTCCATGGGCAGGTGGAGCACGATCTCCTCGCCTCGGACCAGCTCGCGGTCCACCACCGCGAACCCGGGATCGACCGTTCGGCGCACTCCGGCCTCCTCGACCACCGCTCCCCGGGCCCAGGAGGGGACTCGCAGGCGAACGGTCACCGCGCCCGGCGGCGGATCCGTGATCCGGACGGTGACGGTCCCGTCGTCGGGGTAGTCCGTCCGGATGTCCACGCCGATGACCCGACCGTCGTCCAAAGGTGCGCGCAGACTCGCGTCGGCGTACTGGAGGATGCTGAGCCCTTCCAGTTCAACACTGGCCACACAGGTCTGCAGGGTGGCCAGGGTGCGGGCGAGGTTGGTGGGGCAGCAGGAGACGTCGAACCACGGGGAGCGGATGCCGCCCTCCGCCCTGGTGTAGAGGGCGTCCAGGTCCGTTCGGTCCGCGCTGACACGCTGGTGGAGCGGGTTGGCGTAGAAGAACTCCGTGCCGTCCTGGTTGGGGGAGGTCGCCACCACGTTGAAGAGGGTCCGCTCGATCAAATCGGCGTACCGGGCCTCACCGGTGGCCAAGTACAGCCGCCACGAGAGCATGACCGAGGCGATGCCGGCACAGCTCTCGCAGTAGGCGCGGTCGGCCGACAGCTCCCAGTCCTTTCCGAACCCCTCGTCCTGGTGGCGTGAGCCCATACCGCCGGTGATGTGGGTGCGCCGGGCCACCGTGTGCTCCCACTGCCTTTCCACGGCCTTGAGCAGTTCCCCGTCTGCCTGTTCGACGGCCACGTCCACCGCTCCGGCCGCGAGGTAGAGGGCGCGGACCGCGTGTCCGCGCAGGGTGTGCGCGTCCCGGATCGGTACGTCGTCCTGAAAGTAGGCGCTTCCCAACGGCACCCGGTCCCCGCGTAGCGTCCCGTGACCGCGCCGGTCCAGGAAGATCCGGGCCTGTTCGACGTAGCGTTCCTCCCCCAGGGCCCGGCCCAGTTCGGCCAGGCCGACCTCGATCTCGGGGTGGCCGCACAGGCCGTGGTTCCCGTCGGGGCCGAAGACCGCGCAGACGTGGTCGGCGGCCTTCCTCGCGATGTCGACGAGCTGGTCCCGGGGCCCGCGGGTGCGCACCCGGGCGACCGCCGCTTGGAGCAGGTGGCCGGTGCAGTAGAGCTCGTGGCCGTTCTCGAGGTCGCTGTAGCGGGCTTCTTGCCCACCGTGGCCGTAGCAGGTGTTGAGGTATCCGTCGGTGTCCTGGGCGTGCCCCACCTTCTCCGTGAGCCGTCGGAGGGAGGCGTCCAGTTCGGGGCGGCCGGTCCTGCCGTGCTCCCAGGCCAGGGCTTCCATGAGTTTGTAGACCTCGGAGTCGGTGAAACACCATCCGGGCCGGTCCGGACCGGTGGTGCGGTCGGCGACCCTGTCAAAGTTGCCGATCCAGCCCAACCGCTCCATCCACTCCTCGCAGTGCCGCAGGGTGTTGCGGGAGTTGGCGAGCTGCCGCGTCGCCCAGAAGCCCGAGTCGATGGTGATCTCGTCCAGACCCAGGGGGCGGTGACTGCCGCGGGAGGGGACTACGGGGCTTCCCCCCGCGGGTCCGGCAGAGATTGCTTGCTCTTGGGCGGTCACGCGTGTCTCCTGACGTTGCTGTTCGGTCGGCTGTGCCGACGGGTAGCGGCCGGGCGCGCTTCCTCTGCGCACCCGGTGGCTCATTTGACCGCTCCCGCGGTCACTCCGCCTGCCACGTACCGTTGCGCCACCACGAGCAGGACGGCCGCGGGGATGGAGGCGACCACGGCCGTGGCCATGATGGCGTTCCACTGTGTGGTGTTGTTGCCGATGTAGTTGTAGATCCCGAGGGTGATCGGGATGAGGTCCCCGTTCCGGTTGAGCGTGGAGGCGAAGATGAAGTCCGACCACGCCCACAGGAAGGCGAAGAGCGAGACGGTCAGGATGGAGTTCCGGCTGACCGGGAGCACGATGGAACGGAAGATGCGCCAGGTGCTGGCCCCGTCCACCTTCGCCGCCTGGATGATGTCCTTGGGGATCCCGGACATGAAGGCGGTGAACAGCATCACCGCGAAGGGGACGGCGATCGTCGAGTCGGCGACGATCAGGCCCCACACCGTGTTGAGCCAGCCCAGGCGGACGTAGATGGCGTAGAAGCCCATCGCCATGACCACGCTCGGGATCATCTGCGCCACCAGGAGCAGGAAACCGATCACGCCGGGCCCAGGCGGGGACAGCTTGGCGAGGGCGTACCCGGCGGGCAGGGAGACCAGCAGGGTGAGCAGTACGCAGCCCAGGCCGATGACCAGACTGGTGCCCAGATGGGGCAGCTGCTGCTCGAAGACCGCGGCGTAGCCGTCGAGTGTGGGGTCTCTGGGGTACCAGTGCGGCGGGTCCGCCCGCAGGTTCTCGGTCTGGGTGAGGGAGATGTTGAACATCCAGTACACGGGGAAGAGCATGATCCCCGTGAAGAGGACTCCCAGCGCGGTCTTCCACCACGCGCGCCGTGCGTTCACGCCCTCTCCTCCCGCCGCTGCAGGTACAGGTACACGAACCCGAAGACCAGGGCCATGACGATGAGCAGGTTGCCCACGGCCGCGGCTTGGGAGAAGTCGGGCTGCCCGGTACCGAAGGCCCTACGGTAGGACCAGATGGCCAGAGTGGTGGAGGAGTCGCCCGGGCCGCCGAGCGTCATGATCCAGATGACGTCGACCACCTTGAGCGTGTAGACCAGGCCAAGCAGCAGCGTGATGACTGAGACCGGGCGCAGCATCGGCACGGTAATGTGCCAGAACCGCTGCCAGGCGTTGGCCCCGTCGAGCTCAGCGGCCTCGTAGAGGTCCTCGGAGATGTTCTGCAGCCCGGCGTAGAGGATCACCAGGTTGAAGGGGATCCCGAGCCAGATGTTGGCGATGATGACCGAGACCAGCGCCCATTCGGGTGAGGTCAGCCAGTTGATCTGGCCGATACCGAACGTGCCGAGCACGGAGTTGACGAGGCCGTTGTCACTGTTGAGCATCCACGACCAGGTCGAGGCCGAGACGATCATGGGCAGGAGCCAGGGGATCAGGAAGGCGGCCCGCAACCCGGCGGAGAGCGGGAAGTGGGCCTTGAAGAAGACCGCCAGCGCCAGTCCGATCGTGTACTGGGCCGTGATCGAGACCAGCGTGAACAGGATCGTGTTCCACAGGGCCGGACCGAAGGTTCCCGAGGAGGCGATCTCGGCGAAATTGGCGAAACCGGCGAAGTCCGCCTCGCCCTGCACGAAGGCCCGGGGGGTGTAGTCGTGCAGGCTGAGGTCGAGGTTCCTGTAGAGCGGAAAGGCGTAGAAGGCCGCCAGGTAGGCGATCAGTGGTGAGATGAAGGCGATCGCGGCCCACCGCCGCCCGGGGAGTCTCCGCCGGGACCGTGGCGCACCCCGTTGGTCACGGGATAGGACGGACTCGGCGGAGGCTTGCTCCCCCTGGGACGGTGACCCGGTGCTGCGCAGCGTCGAACTCATGACGTGCTGTTCCTAAGGTCGGTCCGAGAGGTGGGTTAGTCGGTCTGGGCGGCCGCCTCTTCCTGAGCCTGCGCCAGCGCCTCCTCCGCGGTCATGGACCCGCTCAGGGTGTTCTGCACGGCGCTCCACAGGGCCTCTGAGATGAGCGGGTAGTCGGATCCGAGCTCGTCACCTGTGCGCCCCTTGGCGTTGCGGACGGCGTCCACCCAGGGTTCGAGCTCGCCGTCCTCGCTCAGAAGCGTCTCCTGTCCCTCAGTGGTGGACGGAACGTAGTAGGCGAAGGTGTTGGCGGTTTCCACCAGTCCCTCGGGCGTGGTCATGCACTCGACGATCTTCGTGGTGACCTCGTAGCGCTCCTCGTCGCCCTGGACCGGAACGGTGATGAACTCACCCCCGGTGGGGGTGGGCGCGATACCGCCGTCCTGTCCGGGCAACGTGATGACCCCTGTGGGGAAGTCGGCCCCGGCGGCACTGTCGACCTGCCAGGTGCCGTTCACGGCGAAGGCGAACTCACCGGTCACGAACTCCTCCCACACGGTGTTCTGGGAGTTGGTCAGCACGGAGTCGGGCGCGTACCCCTCGTCCAGCCAGCCCTGCCACAGCTCCAGTGCCTCGACCGCCTCGGGTGAGTCGAGATCGCGCAGATCCGCGCCGGCGCCCCAGAACCAGGGCAGGAACTGGAAGGATCCCTCCTCCGTGCCGATCCCGGCGAAGGTGATGCCGCGGTGGTCGGTGCCGGACACCTGTTCCAAGGCCGCGGTGAGGGACTCCCAGTCGGTGACCGACTCCGGGTCCACCCCGGCTTCGTCGAGTACGGCCTCGTTGTAGAAGATCGCGAGCGTGTTCGCACCGACCGGGATGCCGTAGGCCTCGCCGTCGATGACCCCCGCGGACAGGAGGTTGTCGTCGATCTCGGAGGTGTCGAGGCCGAACTCGTCCATGGTCGTGAGCATGTCCGTCTCGGCCAGGGTGGGCACCGCCGGGTTGTCCAGCAGGATGACGTCCGGGGACGAACCCTCCTGCGCGGCCAACAGCGCCTGGTTGGTCAGGTCCGTGGTGTCGTAGGCCGCGCGCTCGATGCTCACCCCTGCCTCCTCGCCGCACGAGTCCACCCGCTGGGCCCAGTCGGAGGCATCCTCGTGCTGGGGGTAGGGGTCCCACCAGACGTAGGTGTCGGCGTCGGCGGGCGCGTCACCGTCCGCCGACGAGCAGGAGGCGAGCAGGAGGACGGAAGCGGTGACAGCTCCCGCGCGGACTAGGTTCCGCCCGCGGTTGCCGTGCTGTTTCATCGTTACCTCTCAGGGGATTGCCGTCGTTCGCTGTTGCTGGGCCCGCGGTCGCTGACGCGTACGGGCGGCGGTGGGAGGCCGGTGGCTACCGGCGGGGAACGGGTGGATTCCTCGACCCGTGCGCTTCCTGTTCTGCGCGGCCAGGCGGGGGGCCGATGCTGCCCCGGTCGACGAGCTGCGGGGGAAGGAGCCGGGTGACCCATGGTTCGGCTCTGTGTGCGGTGCTCTCTATACGGCGGACGAGCTGCTGGACGGCCATGTGCCCCAGGTCCCGGGGCGCGCTCTCGACGGACGAGTAGGGCAGCGAGAAGGTACGGGCGAACTCGTCGGAGTAGCGGCCGACGACCGACAGGTCCTCCGGAACGCTTCTGGCGCGACCGTGCAGAACGGACGGCAGCGCGGCAGCCGCGGCTTCGTTGTTCAGGAGCAGGCCCGTGGCCGCCGGATAGGTGTCCAGGAGGGCGTTGAGCCTGCGGCCGATGGCGGGCTGCTGGGCTTCGCCGAACACGGCGTGCAGACGAACCCCGTGCTGGCGGGCCTGGTCGAGAGCGGCGTTCTGGAGGCGCCACACGTACGCGCCGCCCCGCTCCACCACGTGTTGGGGCTGGGAGACCAAGATGAGTTCCCGGTGGCCCAGCCAGTGCATGTGATCGACCATCAGGCGCCCCGCGCGCTCGAAGTCCAGGTCGAACACGTCCACACCGGAGCCTTCCCCGGGCAGTCCGACGAGGGCCCCGGGCTGCGGTGCCTCCCGCAGGACCGGGAGGCGGTCGTCGTCCTCGGCCACGTTGAGCAGAACCACCCCGTCCACCTTCCGGGAGCGGGTGATCCGCCGCAGGGCACGGGCGCCGTCGGCCTCGCTGACCAGGAGGGTGTCGTATCCGAGTTTCCTGGCGCTGTCGGACACACCGGTGATGTACTGCAGCATGGCCGGGGCGAACTCGTCGTCCAGGAACCGGGCGAGCAGGCCGATCACCATGGTCTGTGCGGTGGCCAGGGCCTTCGCGCCCGCATTGGGCGTGAAACCCAAGCGGTCGGCGGCCTCCGCCACCCGCTGTCGTACCTCGGCCGAGATGGGGCGCTTGTTCGAGAAGGCGTAGGACGCGGTGCTCCTGGAGACGCCCGCCTCCCGTGCCACGTCGCCGATGGTGACCATTGGCCCTCCAGCCGGTCGAACCGGTTCGCTGAGTGTTCGGGAAGGGGGCAGCCGGGTCCCGGAGGACGTCCTGCGGGACCCGGCTGCCCCGTGTGGTGCCACGCGTACTCGTCAGTCCCGTCAGAGGTCCGCGGCGAGCCCCGTGACGGTGATGTTGTCGATGACCGGCGCGTACTGGGACCGCAGCAGGAAGTCCGGCCAGGTCTCGGACGCGTAGGAGTCGCCGTCGAAGTCGGGGAGCTCTTCGGAGGCGAACGTGACGGTGTTGGCCCCCTCCTCCAGTTCCACCGGGACGCTGAGCTCCCAGAAGTTGTTGGCGTGGTAGGTCGGGGGGAACAGGACGGGTTCGGCCTCGGCTCCGTTCACCGAGATGTCGGCCCTGCGAGCGACGGGGTTGGGGTTGTAGTGCGTCGACGGAGAGGTCTCCGGGTTGGCGTAGCGCACCCGCATGACGTGGGAACCCGCCTCCTCGGCCACCACGTCGAAGGTGAGCGTGTTCTGGTTGCCGGGCTCACCGCCGATGCCTTCGACCGCCGACCCTGTGTCGGAGAGTGAGAGGTCCACGACCTCCGCCGAACCCTCGATGCGGGCCTCCTCGGCCTCGTGGACGTTCGATGCCAAGTGCCCTCCGCCGTCGGTGACGTCGAGGCGGTCGACCAGTACGGCTCCTTCGTCGCCGGTCACGGTGACCTTGTTGACCCCGCCGGAGAGCGACACCGCCGTGGCGGTCGTCCCTTCGGTGACCCGGGCGACGCCCCGGTCGTTGACCGACAGGTCGGCCGCCCCCTCACCCAGCGAGCGGACCTCGAGGAGGGATTCGGCGTCCTCCTCCGAGTAGACCCAGAAGGTGACTCTGCCACCGGAGCCGACCTCGACCGCGCCGGAGCCGGATACGTCCCGCCCCTGCAGGCGCTCGTCCCGGTAGACCGGTGTGGCCCCCTCGAGGACGGCCGTCTCGGCCTCGTAGGTACTGCCCTCCGCACCTGAGGGCAAGTCAAGGGTGATGCGGTCGATGATCGCGTCACCCTGGGTGGCGCCCTCACCGTCGAGGCTCTCCGCCGCCAGGGAGATGACGTTCTCCCCCTCCTGGAGTTCGACGGTGGTGTCAGTGTGGTCCCAGACCACCCAGTTGTAGGCCAGGGGCAGGAAGAGCTCCTGCTCCTGCTCCTCCTCTCCGTTGACGCGGAGGAACACGTTGGTGGGCCCTTGGTCCTCGACCAGATCGTCGGTGTAGAGGGAGTTGGCGAAGACGCTCAGGTCGTAGGTCCCGGCCTCGGGGACGTCGACGGTGAAGTCGAGGACACCGTCCGACCCCGTTCTGAGCCCTCCGACGTTGTAGCCGCCGGACGTGTAGTACTTGGAGACGTCCTCGGGCGACCCCTCGGGGCCGTTCAGGCTGTAACCGCTGCCGGTGTACTCGGCGTCCTCGGCTTCGTACGATCCCTGCCACTGGAACGGGGGCTCACCGGTGGGGGTGCCGTCGCCGGCGGGGGTGAGCACGACCTCGTAGGCCGAGGACTCCTGTAGGGAGGGCAGTGCGTCGCCGAAGTCGAAGGTGACGGAACCGTCCCGGACGTCGACGACCTCCTCGGCGATCAATCGGGGCTGGGCGGCGTCGCCGATCTGCCCCGTCCAGGGGATCTCCCGCACCCAGGCGTGGACGCTGGAGCCGAAGAGTTCCTCGGGGACGTTGTCGAACGCGACCCGGGCCGCGCCGTCGGAGCCCCCGAAGACCGATCGGGCCAGGGCCCGTTCCTCGTCCAGGGTGGCGACCCCTTGGAGGGTGTAGTTCTCGCCGGGGTGGGGCGGGGTCACCTCGACCGTCTGCCCGGTCATGTTGCCGTAGGTGTTGTACAGCCACCACTGGCCGTTGGCCCGGTTGGCCTGGACCGCGCTGTCCGACAGGTTGCCGTTGATGTTCCAGAAGGCGATCATGGCGTCGACCTTGGACTCCTCGATCGCCGACATCCACTGGATCATCTGCCCGGGGACGGAGGTGTGGTAGTTGAAGGCGTACTCGTTGATGTTGATCGGGAGCTCCGTGCCCTCGTACTCCGTTCCCGCGAAGACCTCCGCTTCCCAGCCGCGGTAGCGTTCGACGGACCCGCGGATCTGGTCCGGGTGGCTGAGCTCGTGCCAGGTGATGACATCCGGAACCGTCCCCGCCGCGACGGTGTGCTCGAGGAACCCCTCGACCTCGTCGAACAGGATGCTGGTGTTGGGGCCGGAGATGCGGACGTCGCCCAGTTCCTCGCGGATGAGCGCGTAGGTGTCGTCCCAGGCCCGGAAGAAGTCGGTGGGATCGTCCAGCCAGCTGGTGCCGTCGTAGCTCCACTCACCGTCCCCGAACATGTTGCCTTCGGGCTCGTTGTAGGGCTCGACGACGATGTTGTCCAGCAGGGCCGGGTCCAGATCCTTGATCTGGCCGAGCTGGGTCTCGACGACCTCCATGTAGCCGGAGAGCTTCTCCTCCGGGGTCTCCCCCGGCCACTCGTAGGGGAAGCCGCGGTAGTAGTCGGTGGTCCGCACGTAGATGTCGCCGTCCGTCGCCTCCGCCAGGGAGGGCAGAACCTCCAGTGCGTCCGAACCGGGGTGCTGTGCGCCGTCCTGGCCCTTGGTGGCCACGGTGCGCACGTTCATCCCCTCGATGAGGTTGTCGGTCGGCAGACCCGGGCCGTAGAGGCCGTACAGGAGGCCGGAGGCTCCTCCGTGGAAATCTCCGGTACCAGCGGCCAGGTCCACGGTGAGCCGCTGGTCGTCGGGGTCGTTGATCCGCGGGCTGTGGTTCACGTCTGCCACCAATGCGGGGTCGTCGACTGCAACTTGGACGTCAGCGGGGTACTGATCGCTGGTGGAGCCCGGCTGAGGGCCCGCGTAGGCGGTGGCTCCTGTCATGGGGCTCACGGCCAGAGTGCTGGCGAGCGCGGCCGAGAACACGCAGAAGAGGGGCTTTTTCGGCGTCTTGGGCACCATGGGGGGCTGCTCCTGTTGTGGCTGTACCTGCCGGGTTCCGATCCGTTCCACGGACGGGGATCCCCTGATTCCTCTCTGTTTCCGATCTACATCGTCGAACCGGTTCGACGATGGGTGTGGACCCGCGGCCGCCCTAACACACCAGGCATGGGGACCACGCTTGCGATTGCGCCAATTGTTAACGCGAACATCATCACGGTCAACCCCCTTTCGTCAGATGATTCGCGTAGTAGTCCCCGTCGCCGCAGGGGCAACGACAACGATCCGCGGTGGTGTTCGCCTGAGCGGATCGTGCTGAATGCGAGCGGTAACGAACCGCTCCGAGCTGGTCTCCCGGCCCTGGTCGGCAGCCCCGACGGACCGCACGGACCGCGACCGCTTCCCACCGGTCGGAGACCGCCCGCCTGACCGTTTCCCCGGCGGACGGCCCAGGGTACGAAGGGGATGCCCCGGGGACCGTCGTGCCCCGTCCTGTCCGCGCCCCGAAGGGAACCGTCCTTTGCTCCCCCTCGTCACCGAGCCCGTCGACCGGCCCGCGCTGCGCTTCGGCGACCGGTCCCTCAGCTACCGGGAGCTCGCCGAGACCGCCTCCCGGCTGGCCGCCGAGCTCCCCCGCGACGGCCGAGTCGCCGTGTGGGCGACCCCGACCCTCGAGACGTGCGTCGCCGTGACCGCGGCGGTGCTGGCCGGTGTTCCGGCCGTGCCGCTGAACCCGCGCTCTGGGGAGAGCGAGCTGCGGCACGTGGTCGGTGACAGTGCCCCGGACCTGCTTCTCCACTCCCCTTCGCCCCGGGAGGGCGGCGAGGACCTGCCCGACGCCGTGCACTCGCTGCCCCGCCTGGCGGTGGACGCAGCGCCCGCACCGGGTACTCCCCCGCTCGTACGGCGGGTCGACGACGAGCGGACCGCGCTGATCGTCTACACGTCCGGCACGACGGGGCCGCCCAAGGGGGTCCTGCTGTCCCGCCGTGCGGTGCGGACCAACCTCGACACCCTCGCCCGGACCTGGGACTGGACCGCCGACGACGTGCTGGTGCACGCGCTACCCCTCTTCCACGTGCACGGCCTGGTACTGGGGGTCCTGGGACCGCTGCGGTTGGGCGGACACCTACGCCACCTGGGCCGGTTCGACCCCGTCGCGGCTGCCCGATCCTTCACCGAAGGCACGGTGCTCTTCGGCGTCCCGACCATGTACCACCGCCTCGCGGAGGCCGTCACCGAGGACCCGTCGCTGGCCCGGGACCTGGCCCGCGCGCGCTTGCTCGTGTCCGGTTCGGCCGCGCTGCCGGTGTCCGACCACGAGCGCCTGACCGCCGCGACCGGCCACCGGGTGGTGGAGCGCTACGGCATGACCGAGACCCTGATGAACACCAGTGTCCGCCCCGGCGGCCCCTCGCGCCCCGGCACAGTGGGCACCCCGCTGGAAGGCGTGGAGGTGCGCCTGGTCGACGACGGGGGCACGCCTCTGGAGCCCGGCGGGTCCGGGAACGGCGTATCCGGGGCGGACGAGAGCGGCGGCGGGTCCGACGAGATCGGCGAGGTCCAGGTGCGCGGCCCGAACCTGTTCAGCGGCTACCTCAACCGGCCCGAGGCCACGGCCGAGGCGATGTCGGACGGCTGGTTCCGCACCGGGGACATGGCCGTGTGGGACGGCGGCGGGTCCGTTCGGCTGGTCGGCCGCAAGAGCACCGACCTGATCAAGTGCGGCGGGTACAAAATCGGTGCCGGGGAGATCGAGAACGTGCTGCTCTCCCATCCGGGTGTGGCCGAGGCGGCCGTCACCGGGGAGCCCGACCCGGACCTGGGTGAACGCGTCGCCGCCTGGATCGTCCCGAGCGGGTCGGCCCCGCCGTCCTTGGAGGAGCTCGCGAAGCTGGTCTCGGCGGAGCTGGCACCGCACAAACGCCCCCGTCGACTGCACGTGGTCGACTCGCTGCCCCGCAACGACATGGGCAAGATCCTCAAACGGGAGCTCCATACCTGACCAGGGAAGCGGACAAGAGGACGGCCCCGCCGAGCTGTGCTCGACGGGGCCGACACGGCCCGGACCGGTGCGGCGGTCGCCTCACGGCGGGTGGCACAACACGGTTCCTGGCGCCCACGAGGGGTTCGGTATTCCGTGAAGGCTTCAGTTGAGCCCGGGGGACACTTGCTACCGCACCGGCCCGGACCACGCACAACGGGGTGGGGCGGGTGACTATTCCCGGGGCCCGAATCCGGATTCGCTCCGGATGCCTGCGGCCCGCTCCCGGCCGGCTACTGTGCCGACCAGCCCCCGTCGGAGGGCAGGATCGCACCCGAGACGTTCACCCCGTCGTCGCTCAGCAGGAAGCTGATCGAGGCGGCGAGCTGCGGCGCGGTCGCGATCGGCGGGACCAGTGCCAGGAAGTCGTCCAGGCGGCCGCGCCCGTACTCCGATCCGCCCGCGCTCATTCCGGTGGCGACACCGCCGGGGGCCACGGCGTTGACCCGGATGCCCTGCGGTCCGTACATGAAGGCCGAGCTCTTGGTGATGCCGACGACGGCGTGTTTGGACGCCGTGTAGGCCACCCCGGAGGTCGATCCCTTGAGGGCCGCCTCCGAGGCCACGTTGACGATCGAGCCGCCACCCGTCTCCAGCATCACTCGGACCACGGCCCGGGTGATGCGGAACAGGCCGACGACGTTCACGGCGAACACCCGCTCCCACATCTGGTCCGAGACCTCGTGGATCGGAGAAAAATCGTCGCTGATGCCCGCGACGTTGGCGAGCCCGTCGATGCGCGGACCGGCGGCCTCGAGGATGCGCGCCACGCCATCGGACTCGGTCAGGTCGGCCGCGACGGTGGTCACGTCGGAACCGGACAGCTCCGAGGCCAGAGCGTCCAAGCCGTCGGAGGAGATGTCGACGGCGATGACACGACCGCCCTCGCGCGCCACTCGGGAGGCGGTGGCACGACCGATCCCGGAGGCTCCGCCGGTGACGACGACGGTCTGACCGTCGAAGCGGCCCGGGATGACGCGCTCACGCCACCCGGCCGCGGTGCCGCTCCCCTCGGGGATCACTCCCCCGTTCACCCGGCGGACCAGGTCGTCGACGGTGTCCTGGGTGACCGACCCTTGGCTGAGCTCGACCATCTGCTGGAGCGGGAGGTTGCTGACCGGGGCCAGGGAGTCCGTGCCCACCCCCGCCCGCGCCAGGAGTTCACCGAGGGCTTCAGCGCCTTCGGGGTGCGCCAGCCACACACCGATCGTGCTGCTTCCGGTCAGCGGCGAGCTCTGATCCGCCATGGTGTCCCTCTTCCTGTGTCGGCTCGGTTCCGAGGGTCGCCTATCCGAGCCGGAAATATAACGACTTCCTGTCGCAAACATTAGGACATTCAGTCGCGAAAGTCACGTGGTGTGTGGATACTGGTGGCATGCCTAGAATCCGGGGCGAGAACCTCGCCGACCACCGCGAACGCACGTGGACCGCGCTGACGGAGGCGCTCGACGGCCTCCTCACCGAGCACTCCTTCGAACAGGTCTCCCTTGGGGACGTCGCCGCCCGGGCCGGGATCGCGCGCAACACCGTGTACAACTACGCCCCGGACAAGACCGCGCTCCTGGCGGCCACCGTCGAGCACTCCGGTGCCGCGATGGCGCGGCGGATCGAGGAGATCGCCGAAGACCGGGCCTCCTCCCCCGCCGCGCGCATCACGGCGATCGTCGAAGCCCTCCTGAAGTCGTTCTCCACCGAGACGCACCGGCTCTTCGTCCTCCAGAGCCAGCTTCAGCCCCGCGCTTCAGAGGACCTGGCGGCGGCGGGCCCGTACGTGTTCATCAAGGCCCGGTTCGTCGGCGTGGTGCGCGAGGGTGTCGCGCGCGGGGAGTTCCGCGACACCGGCGACGTCCACCTCGATATCGAACTCGTCTCCGGGCTGCTCGAGGCCGGCGTCCGCCGGATCGCGCGCGACCCCGCCAACGCGACCGGCGTCATGGAGCGCACGACCGCGATGGTCATGCGGTGTCTGCGGTCCGGATGATCGGCGAGCCCCCTGGCCCTCGGAAGGTGCGGCGGTAGGCACTGGGGCTCACGCCCAGGGCCTGCTGCATGTGCTGGCGAAGGGAAGCCCCCGTGCCGAAGCCCGCTTGGGCGGCGACGCGGTCGACCACGAGATCGGACTCCTCCAGCAGGTGGCGGGCGCGGTCGAGGCGCTGCTCGGCGAACCAGCGGCCGGGCGACAGGCCCGTCTCTTCCCGGAAGCGGCGGGTGAAGGTGCGCACGCTCATGGAGGCGTGTTCGGCCATCTCGCGCAGGCCCGGCTGGTCCTCCAGGTTCTCGAGGGCCCATGCCCGGGCTCCGGCGGTGGCGGCGCGGGCCTGCTCGGGCACGGGGCGGCGCACATACTGGGCCTGGCCGCCGTCGCGGTGCGGCGGGACGACGGTGCCGCGGGCCACCTCGTTGGCGACCGCGGCGCCGTGGTCGGAGCGGATCATGTGCAGGCACAGGTCGATGCCGGAGGCGACCCCGGCGGCGGTGAGCACACGGCCGCCGTTGTCGGTGTACAGCACGTCCGGGTCGAGGTCGATGTGCGGGTACATGGCGCGGAAGAAGCCCGCCGAACGCCAGTGGGTGGTCACGCGGCAGCCGTCCAGGAGCCCGACGGCTGCGAGGACGAAGGCGCCACTGCAGATGGAGGCGACCCGGGCGGTGGCGGGGATGCGGTCGAGGGCCGCGGCCAGGTCCGGGGCGAGGGGGTCGTGGGGGCGCTCGACGTAGTCCTCCTCGGCGGCGGGCAGCATGACCGTCGCCGCCTCGGCCAGGACCTCGGGGCCGCGGGGGACGTTGATGCTGAAGTCCGAGTCGGTGGCCACCTCGCCGGGTTCCAGTGCGCAGGTGACCACCTCGTAGAGCGGGTTCCCGTCGGCCCCGCGGGCCTGCCCGAAGAGGCGGTGGACGATACCCGTCTCGATCGGCAGGAGCCGGTGGCGGACGAGCACGGCGACCGGGTGGCGCTCGGGGTGCATGAAGACAGACATGGCCTGATTCTTTCACATATTGGCTTTCGGGCCACTGTCGGCGAGGGTGCCTTCCGCAGGACGCTGGTTCCATGCTCAACACGACACGGAACCACGCACCCGCCCGGCCGCGCCGCGCCTGGCTGATCGCCCTGGTTGCGGGCCTGACCATCACCGGGGCGGCCGCCTTCGCCGCGATGCCCGGACTCCTCACCGACCCCCTGCACAGCGAGTACCAGTGGTCGCGCGCCTCCATCGGTCTGGCCGCCTCGGTGAACATGGTGGTCTACGGACTCATCGCCCCCTTCGCCGCCGCCCTGATGGACCGCTTCGGTATCCGCCGGATCGCGCTGACAGCGCTGGCGGTGGTGGTCGCGGGCGCCTTCCTCACGACCGTGATGGCCCAGCCCTGGCAGTTCACCCTGTACTGGGGGCTGCTCGTGGGTGCCGGGGCCGGCGCCCTGGGGATGACCTTCGCCGCGACGGTCGCGCACAACTGGTTCGTGGAGCGCCGCGGCCTGGTGGTCGGCGCGCTCACCGGCGCGAGCGCCTTCGGACAGCTGGTGTTCCTGCCAGCGCTGGCGTGGGTGGTGGACCACCACTCCTGGCGCCCGGCCGTGGTGACGCTGGCCCTGGCCTCCTTGGCCTTGGCCGCTCTGGTGGCCGTGGCCCTGCGCGACCACCCCGCGGACGTGGGCCTGCGCCCCTACGGAGCGCGCGAGTTCACACCCAAGCCCGAGCCGGAGCGGGGCGCGGCCGCACGGACGGTCCGGGTGCTGGCCGGCGCCGTGCGCCAGCGTCGCTTCTGGCTGCTGGCCGGGACGTTCGCGGTGTGCGGGGCGACCACCAACGGGCTGCTGTGGGCGCACTTCGTGCCCGCCGCCCAGGACCAGGGCATGCCGGTGACGGTGGCGGCCGCACTGGTGTCCGCGGTGGGCGTGTTCTCGCTGGTGGGAACGGTGCTTTCGGGGTGGCTCTCGGACCGGTACGACCCGCGGTTGCTGCTGGCGGTGTACTACGGCGGCCGGGCCGCCCTGCTGGCCCTGCTGCCCCTCATCCTGGGGCCGGACGCGGGACCGGCGATGCTGGCCTTCGTGGTGCTGTTCGGCCTCTTGGACGTGGCGACGGTGCCGCCCACCATCCTGCTGGGCCGGAGGATGTTCGGCGCGGACGGCGCGGTGGTGTTCGGCTGGATCAACGCGGTGCACCAGGTGGGTGCCGGGGCGATGGCGGTCACCGGCGGCCTGGTGCGCGACGTCGGCGGCGGATACGGGCCGCTGTGGCTGCTGGCGGCGGCGCTGTGCGTGTTCGGGGCCCTGCTGTCCCTGCGGATCGGTCGGGAGGCCTGACGATGCGCCCGAGTGCTTTCTCACTGGTGGTTCTGGTGATCACGGGCCTGTTGGGTTACGTGGGGCTGACCGGACTGGAGCAGGGTGTGCGAGCGGCCCAGGGCGAGGGAGTCCCGGGTGCGTTCGTGGCGGAGTCGGTGTCGTGCGTGCAGCACCCGGGGCACGAGTCCTGCACCTGCCAGGGGACGTTCACCCCGGAGTCGGCCGAGGACGGCGCGGGTGCCGCCGGGGACGGGCAGGACGTCCGCCTGCACGCCGCCGACCGGTCCACGTGCGTGGAGGGTGAGGAGGTCGCGGCGGTGGACGCCGGCGCCGCCGACCGGGTGTACGGGCCCGACGGCTCGCGCGAGTGGATGCTTTCAGCGCTGTTCGTCCTGGTCGCGGTCGGCGCGTTCGGAGTGGTGATCGGGGGCTGGATCCGCGCGGCGTGGATTCGGGGCAAGGCGTAGTCGCGGCGTAGCGGTAGCGCGGATCGTGTGAGCGGGCTCGGCCCGGAGGACCGAAGGGGACTCCGGTCCGATCGGCATTCACCACCCTTTGGAACTCAGGCCGGAATGCATTTGGGAGCGATCCCAAATTCTTGCCGAAACCCCCTTGTTACGCATCTAGCGCGCTCGTACAGTCACTTAACACCCATTCAGCGGGCGATTCGAACCCTCAACGGGACCCGCGCGCGACCCGCTAGCTCGCGCGTGTCAGGGGCCTCGGAACCCGCACCCCCATTGGAGAGCACGATGCACACGAGCAGGAAGACCGAACAGAACAGGAAGACGGTACGACACACCGTCACCGCCACCGTGGGCCTCGGGGCCGCCGCGGCCCTCACCGCGACCGCCCTCACCTGGACCGCGGGCGACGCGGACCCCAACACCGAACTGACGTCGACGGACGCCGCCCAGCAGGGCGAGCTCGTCTGGTCCGACGAGTTCGACGGCGCTCAGGGCGACGCCCCCGACCCCGACAACTGGAACCACGAGACCGGCGACCACGGCTGGGGCAACCAGGAGCTGCAGAACTACACCACCAGCCGGGACAACTCCGCCCTGGACGGTGACGGCAACCTCGTCATCACCGCGATCGAGGAGGACGACGGCGGCTACACCTCCGCCCGCATGACCACGCAGGACAACATCGAGCACGCCTACGGCCGGATCGAGGCGCGCATTCAGCTGCCGAGCGGCCAGGGTGTCTGGCCCGCCTTCTGGATGCTCGGCTCCGACTTCCCCGACACGGAGTGGCCCGACTCCGGCGAGATCGACATCATGGAGCTCATCGGCAGCGAGCCCGAGACCGTCCACGGGACCGTGCACGGCCCCGGCTACTCGGCGGGCGACGGGGTCGGCGCCTCCTACGACCACCCGGACGGCGGGTCGTTCGCCGACGACTTCCACGTCTACGCGATCGACTGGGAGCCCGGCTCGATCACCTGGTCCGTCGACGGAGTCGAGTACAACACCATCACCCCGGACGACGTCAGCGGCGACTGGGTCTTCGACCAGGAGTTCTTCATGATCCTCAACGTCGCGGTGGGCGGTGAGTGGCCGGGCTACCCCGACGAGACCACCGAGTTCCCGCAGGAGATGGTCGTGGACTACGTCCGCGTCTACGACATGGAGTAGGGACCGACCCGGCGCCGGACCAGTACCACACCACCGTCGCCAACACCCCCGCCGCCGGGGCCCGAGGCAGCTGCCTCGGGCCCCGGCCCCGCGTGCGGCACTGCTGTCGGGATCCACCGCGGACCTCCCGGGTGGAAGCACCGTTCCCCGGGTGGGGCCGCTCATGTCCGTGCTTTAAGCAGGCAATACCCAGCGTCATGTTACGTTCACGGCATGGACGGACCCTCGGAACCCACTCCGTCGAAGGCGGACCATCGGCCGACAGGGGGTGCACTCACCGTCGGTGGGGCCCTCCTAGCCCTGGCCGTCGCCACCGGCTGCGCTTCGGGCGGTGCCTTCGACGAACCGGAGGAGAAGGCGTTCGACGACATTCCCGAACTGCTCCTGGTCGAGGTGGAGGACGCCGATCTTGAGCTGGTCCCCGCGGACACGGAGCAGATCCGGGTGACGCGCGAGGAGACCGGAGCCGCGGGCGGTGACTGGGACCTGGAGGGTGACACGCTCACCTTGGAGGCCGACTGCGGCACCCTCACCGACTGCGAAGTGCGCTACGAGGTCGCGCTGCCCGCCGACACAGCGCTGTCGGTACAGGCCTCCGGCGGCACCACCACCGTTTCCGACTTCACCGCCCCCGTCGAGGTGTCCACCGGAAACGGACCCGTGCGGGTCTCCAGCGTCCGCGGCCCGCTCACCCTGACCTCGGGGAACGGGGACCTGCACGTCGAGGAAGCCGGGCCGGAGAGCCTGATGGCTGCCACCGACAACGGCACCATCGACGCCCGGTTCTCCGAGGCACCCTCCGAAGTGGAGATCAGCACCAACAACGGCGATGCGACGGTCGCGCTGCCCGGCGGCCCCTACGCGGTGTTCGAGACGGTCGGGAACGGCGAGATCCGCTCCGAGATCCCGGTGGACGACTCCGGGGACAGCACCGTCACCGCCCGGACCGACACCGGCACCATCGCTCTCGTCTCCACCGGCTGACCCGGCCCGACCGTGCTTCCCTGACACGGGACTCGGGAGCGGGCGGCCGGGTCCGGCCACCGTGCCACGGGGTGCGGTGATGGGATACGACCTGCCCTTCGCCTAGAATCACCACGCGTGCCCGTGACTGACCACACGCGCTCCTCAGTCCCCGGAGCGCCGCCCGGAGACCGCCCCCGACGGGAGCACGGATGCCCCCTCTTGACCCCGGTTACCTCATCAGCCTGGCCTTTTCCTGCCTCCCAGCAGTAGTGGGAGTGGTCGGACTCTGCCTCCTCTCCCGGTTCCCCCGAGCGGCCCGCGGTATGGCGATCAGCGGGCTGGTCCTGCTCACCGCCTCGTCCGTGGTGCACCTACTCATGGAACTCTTCGTCTTCAGACTCCTGTGGAGGGCTGGGCTGTTCGAGGTCTCCACCGTCGTGGGATTCCTGAGCAGCTTCATGATCGCCGCCGGTTTGCTGTTCCTGGCCCTGGCCGCCACCCGCCGCGACCCGGTGGACCCGGCTCGCCCGCAGGCCGAACCCTGGCAGGGCGCACCAGCGCCCCATCCCGGCATGCCCCAGCCGCACCCCGGCTACGGGCAGCCCGGCCCCGCACAGCCCGGACCAGGGCAGCCCGGACCGGGTCACACCGGCCCGCACGGAGGTACCTGATGCTCATTATCTTCAACACGGTGATCGCCTTCGCCCAGGCACTGTTCTTCGGGGTCGTGGGTATTCTCGCGCTGGTGCGCGCCAAAGGAGCCGGCCGGGCACGCGGGCTCGTCATGACCGCGGGGGCGCTGGCCTGCCTCTACGCGCTCTGGTCGGCGGCCATGCAGGTCCTGTGGATGTCGGTCCCACCGGTCCCGGCGACCGTGCCGGGAGTGGACGCCCCCGAGCTCACTCCGATGGAAGCCTTCATGGAGAACGTGCTTCAACCGGCATGGCGTTACGGCAGCTGGCTGCTCATCTGCGCCATCGCGCTGTTGCTGGTGATCGCACTGGCCCGGTCCGGCGCAGCGGCGGCCAGGACACCTCGGCACCACGGACACCAGGGGCCGACCGGACCTCCGGGGCCCCACGGGCAGCTCGGACCCCACGGGCAGCAGCCACCGCACCCCGGCCAACAACCCGCAGGGGATCAGCCGTACGGCGCGCAGTACCAGCAGGCCCACCACCAAGCCCAGGGGCACAGCGGGCCGCAACATCCGCCCATGCCCTACGGCCACAGCGGACCACAGCAACCGCCCGGGCCCCAGGGGCCGCCTGCTCCGCCGCCCGCAACACCGCCGCAGGGATCGGCCGCTCCCCCGCCGCACTGGGCACCCCAAGCGCCACCTTCGGACCACCGGCCGCCGGCCCCGCCGGAACAGCTGGCGCACCAGCAGCCTCCCCTCGAGGGCCAGTGGGCGCCGGACCCCGCGCTGGGGCAGCCTCCGCAGGAGCCGCCGCGAAGACGCCCGGGCCGCCACCGCGCGCCCGACTCCTCGGAGCATCCCGACCCACCGGGGCACCCCGAGGGCCGCTGACACCGCCCTGGCCTGGCCGCATGTGGGCTCTCTCATGTAGGCGGCCCCGTGATGGACCTTGCGCTATGCCCTAGAATCCTCACCATGTCCGGTCCCGCACGCTTTCTGCGCATGGTTCTGATCTCCATGTCGCTCACGAGCACCGACAACGGCCTGTGTCGCCGCCGGTGCCGTCTTCGCGTGCGCTGACCCGACCCGTCTTCCCGCACCCCGCGCGGCACCGGTGCACCCCTGACGTATTCACGGCCCAGGCCGTCCCGCCCCGTCATGTTTGGACGCCACCCCTGTGACCGCAACACCCACCGCAACGACCGGGAATGCCGGTTCCGAAGTCCACCCGACCGAGGCCTCTCCCTTCGCCCTGAAGTGGCGCCCCACGCTCTCGGTCCCGCCGCCCCAGGCCGCCGAGGCCGAGCCGGTCCGCTGGTGGCCGCTCGCCGTAGCCCTGATCGGCGCGCTGGGCCTGTCCGCCTTCGTGTGGTCCGAGCACGGAGCGCTGCCCGCCGTCCTCCTGCTGCTGGGCACCGGCCTGGGCTTCACCCTGTTCCACTCCCGTTTCGGGTTCACTTCGGCCTGGCGCCAGTTCCTCGCCGTCGGCAACGGCACTGGTCTGCGCGCCCACGCGGTCCTGCTCGGGACGACCGCCACCCTGTTCGCGCTGGTCATCGGGACCGGAACGGGTCTGTTCGGGAACGAGCCCGAGCCCATGGCCGGTCCGATCGGCATCGCCCTGTTCGCCGGGGCCTTCCTGTTCGGGATCGGCATGCAGCTCGGCGGCGCATGCGCCTCGGGCACGCTCTTCGCGGTCGGCTCCGGCCAGTCCGCCATCGTCATCACGCTCTTCGGCTTCATCGTCGGCTCCCAGATCTACAGTCTCGCGTGGCCACTGGTCGCCGACCTGCCCGAGGTTCCGCCGATGCTCCTCTCCGACCACGTCGGCTGGGGCGGTTCCTGGGCCCTGACCATCGCGGCGCTGATCGGCCTGGTCGTCATTACCCGCGCGGTGCAGAACCGCCGCGTCCCGCCGCCCGTTGGCGCCCCGCCCTCGGCCCAGGGGCTGCTGCGGATCGTGCGCGGCAGCTGGCCGCTGATCGCGGGCGCACTGGTCCTGGCCTTCCTCGGCGCGGCCGTGCTCGTCGTCTCCGGCGGGGCCTGGGGCATCACCTCGGCCTTCAACCTGTGGGGCGCCAAGGCCCTGCAGCTGGTCGGCGTGCAGCCCGAGACCTGGGCGTTCTGGGCCCAGCCGGACCAGGCGGCCCAGCTGGCCGACCCGATCCTTCAGGACAAGAACAGCCTCACCAACATCGGCATCATCCTGGGCGCCGCGGTGGCGGCCGGCGCCGCGGGCACCTGGAAGCTGCACTCGGGCCTGAGCTGGAACCTCGTGGCCGCCGGCCTGGTCGGCGGCATCCTCATGGGCATCGGCGCCCGCCTCGCCGGCGGCTGCAACATCGGCGCATACCTGGCCGGTATCGGCTCGGGCAGCCTCCACGGCTGGCTGTGGGCCGCCTTCGCGCTGGCCGGAACCTGGGCCGGGCTGCACGCCCGCTCCCTGTTCGGCCTGGCCGTGCCCAAGCCCAGTGACAGCGCCTGCTGAGGCGACCCGCCCAGAGGGAACCGACAACCCGCACAACGCACCGACGCCCACCGGAGAGCCGCACCACGGCCCGGTGGGCGTCGGCGTGTCCGGGGTCCACCGCACCACTCGCGCGAAGGCACCGCGAGGGCGCCGCGGAGCCCTGCGGAGCCGTGCGCACCAACTTTTGCATGATGTTGACTGATGCAAGAATTGTGCCTAAGTTTATCCCCACGGAGTGTCCCCGAACACTCACAGATCCGCTCCCGTGGTGCGTCATCCGCCCACGTCACAGCGGCCTCCAGCTCCCCGGACCAGGGGCGCTTGCTTACCCCCACCCCCCAAATTTCCCAGGAGTACCTCCGTGCGCAGGTTTCTCTCCTTCAGCGCTTGTCTCGCTCTCATCGCGGCCACCGCATGCGGCAATGAGGAGCAAAACACCGACGAACCCGTGGTGATCGGCTACATCACCCCGCTGACCGGCGACTTCTCCAACCTCGGTACCGACAACGAGCAGGCCGTCGAGCTGGCGGTCCAGCAGGTCAACGAAGACGGCGGGGTCCTCGGCCGCGATATCGAACTCGAGACCCGGGACGACCAGAGCTCACCCGACCAGTCAGTACTGGCCTTCAACGACATCCAGTCCGAAGAGCCGGCGGCCTTCATCGGTTCGGCGTTCTCCGACAGCGCCATGGCGACCATCCCCGCCATCGAGCGCAGCGGTGTCCCCTACCTCTCCCCCACCCCCGCGGACGAACAGCTCGACCCCCTCCGCGACGAGGTGTTCGTCGTCCCCGCCACTGCGGCGGCCTACGCCGAACGGGCCCTCGAGTACTTCGAGGCCGAAGGCATGGACCGGGTGTCCGTCGCCTACTCGGCCACCTCCTACGCCGTCGCCGGTTACCTGGCCATGGACGAGCTGGCCGACGACTACGGGATCGACCTGGTACAGGTCAACGAGTACCAGCAGGACACCACCGACTTCGGGCACGTCTTCTCCGGCCTGGACGAGGAAGAACCCGACGCCCTCCTCTTCTGGGGAACCGGCCCGCCCGGAGTGACCTTCACGCAGCAGTACGACGCCGTGGACGCCGACATCCCCCTGGTGGTCACCGGTTCGCAGGCCTCCCACCTCTGGTTGGAGCCGGCCGGGGAGGCCACCGAGGGTGTGACCGTCCTCAGCTCCATCGGCGTGGTCGGCGAGCACCTCCCCGAGAGCGACCAGAAGGACGTCATCCTCGAGACCGTCGACGCCTACTCCGAGGAGCACGGCCAGGAGCCGCCCCAGTTCGCCCTCGACGGCTACACCGCCGTCCAGCTCCTGGTCGAGGCCATCGAGTCCGCCGGTTCCACCGAGCACGAGGACATCCTGACGGCTCTGGAGGGCCTCGAGCTCGTCACACCGAACGGCACCTACACCTACTCCGAGACCGACCACGCCGGGATCAGCACGGAGGCCATCTCCGTCAACCAGGTGGAGGACGGCGAGTTCGTCCCGGTGCCGTGGTCGATCGAACAGCTCAACGCCACCTACGGAGGCTGACCGTGCCCCAGCTGGACATCGCCGGTCTCAGTCGGTCCTTCGGAGGGGTCCACGCCGTCCAGGACGTGGACCTGACCGTCGCCGACGGCGAGACCCGGGGCATCATCGACCCCAACGGCGCGGGCAAGTCCACCATCTTCAACCTGATCAGCGGTCACCTGCGCGCCGACCGCGGCACCGTGGCGCTGGGCGGGCGGTCCTTGGGCCGCCTGTCCGCCCACCGGCGCGCCCGCAGGGGCGTAGCCATCGTGTTCCAGGGCGCACGTATCTTCCCCGGTATGAGCGTGCTGGAGAACGTGATGGTCGGCGCGCACCTGCGCGAGCGCTCCGGGTTCACCTCGGCGATCCTGCGCCTGCCCGCCCACCACGCCACGGAACGGCGGATCAGTGCCCTGGCCCGCGAGGCGCTGGACCGGGTCGGCCTGTCCGACCGGTCCGACGCCCCCGCGGAGTCCCTGCCCATCGGCCAGCAGCGCGCGATGCAGCTGGCCCGGGCGCTGTGCGCTGACCCGGAACTCCTCCTGCTCGACGAACCCGCCTCCGGCCTGCGCGCACAGGAGCGCGAACGGCTCGCGGTCATCGTCGAGGAGCTCCGGGAGACCGGCCAGACAACACTGCTCATCGAACACGACGTGTCCTTCGTCGCCCGCCTCTCCGACCGGATCACCGTCCTGGACCTGGGGCGGGTCATCGCCGAGGGAACACCCGACGAGGTGCGCCGGGACCCCCGGGTCGTCTCCGCCTACCTCGGTACGCAGGAAGGGGCCGCGGCGTGATCGCCCTAGAGGACCTGGTGGTCCGGTACGGAGCGGCCACCGCCCTGGACGGGGTCTCGCTCTCCGTGGGCGAGGGCGAGATGGTCGCGCTGGTCGGGCCCAACGGTGCTGGAAAGTCCACATTGGTGGACACCCTGTCCGGAGTGCTGCGTCCGGCCTCGGGCCGGGCCGAGATCAAGGGCAGGCTGGCCCACGTACCCGAAGGGCGCCAGCTGTTCGGGGACCTCACGGTCGAGGACAACCTGCGGCTGGGCGCGTGGCGCGTGCGTGAACGCGACCCCGCCCACGTCTACGAGGTCCTGCCCGACCTTCGGGAACTGCACCGCCGCCGGGCGGGTGCGCTGTCCGGCGGGCAGCAGCAGATGGTCGCGGTCGGGCGGGCGCTGATGGCCCAGCCGGACGTGATCGCCGTGGACGAGTTGTCCCTCGGGCTGGCGCCCAAGATCGTCGGGAACCTGGTGCGCCACCTGGTCGGCCTCAACACCGAGCGCGGAACAGCCGTGCTCCTGATCGAACAGAATGCCCGGCTGGCCTTGGACGTGTGCTCGCGCGCCTACGTCCTGGAGGCAGGGCGCGTGGTCGCGGAGGGGTCCAGCGCCGGCCTGGCGCGGGACCCCGCGGTGGCCCGCGCCTACCTGGGCGAGGGGGTGGCGTCGTGACCGAGTTCCTCCACCACGTGATCAGCGGTATCGCCATCGGCTGCGGGTTCGCGCTCGTGGGCAGCGGGCTGGTGACCATCTACCGGGTCACCGGCGTCGTCAACTTCGCCCAGGGCATGTTCGCCGTGGTCGGCGGGATGACGGCGGCGGCCTTCCTCAGTGCCGGGCTCTGGCACGGCGTCGCCGAGCTGGCGGCGGTGGCCGTCGCCGGCCTGGTCGGGGCGTTCACCTGGGCGCTGGCCCTGGGACGGCGCGGCACCTCCCCGATGACCGCGCTCATCGTCACCCTGGCGATCAGCTTCCTCGCCTACGCGGTCCTGGTCGCGGCGTTCGGCGACACACCTCGCTCCACGGCGGGGTTGTCCGGGATGACGTCGCTGATGGGTGTGCCGGTACGCCGTCACCACCTGCTGGTCATCGCGGTCACCGCGGTGGTGTTCGTTCTGCTGTGGCTGTTCCTGACCCGCACCTACCTCGGCAAGGCGCTCACCGCTTGCGCCACCAACCCCTACGCGGCTCGGGTGGTGGGGATCCCGGTGGCCCACATGGCGCTGTTCGCCTTCGTGCTGGCGGGTGTCCTCGGCGGGCTCGCCGGTGTGCTGCTCACACCACTACGGCCGATGTCGTTCAACTCGGACGTGTCATTGATCGTGCACGGTTTCGCGGCCGCGATCCTCGGCGGGCTGACCCGGCCCATGATCGCGCTCGCCGGCGGCGTCCTCCTCGGTGTCGTCGAGGCACTGGTCGCCGGGTACGGCAATGCCGCCTACCAGACCATGGTCGCGCTCGTCGTCATGCTCACCGTGATGGTCTGGCACGCGGCGCGACGCCCCACGGTTCACCAGGAGGTGACTGCGTGAGTAGTGCGACCGTGTCCGCCCCGGACCGTTCCGAAGAGTCGGGGCTGCCTTCCCCACCGCGCCGGTGGCCCCGCCACCTGGGGTTCGCGCTGCTCGCGGCGGCCGCCCTCTTGGCACCGCTCGTCTTGGACAGCGGCGGCCTGGCCGTGTACGTCCAGGTGGCGCTCAGCGCGTGCGTGGTTGTCGGTATCTCCCTGCTCATGGGGTACGCCGGTCAGGTCTCACTGGGCCAGGCGGTGTTCTTCGCAGTCGGCGGCTACACGGCGGCGATGGTCTCCATGCACGGGTGGCCCACCTTGGCGGGGCTGTTCCTCGCTCCCCTGGTGGCGGCCGGAATCGCCCTGTTGCTGGGCCTGCCCCTGCTGCGCCTGCGCGGCCACCACCTGGCCTTCGCCACCATCGCCGTGCACATGATGTTCCTGGTGGTCGTGGCACAGACCGACGCGCTCGGTGGCAGCGTGGGCCTGCAGGGCGTCCCGCTGCTCTCGTTGGGCCCTTGGGAGGTGTCGACCAACCTCGGGTACGCGTACCTGTCGCTCGCGGTGCTCGCCGTCGTGGTCCTGGTGGCACGCAACACGGTGGACTCCCGGCCGGGCCGGGCCCTGCGCGCGCTGGCCACCAGTGAAACCGCGGCCGCCTCCTCCGGGATCCCCGTCGGCCGGTACAAGCTCACCGTCTTCGCCCTGTCGGCCGCGTTCGCCGGGGCAGCCGGCGGTGTCTACGCCTTCTACATCGGGTTCCTCTCACCGGGGATGTTCCCGGTGGCGATGTCGATCAGCTACGTGGTGATGGCGGTGGTCGGCGGACTGGGATCCGTGTGGGGTGCCGTCGTGGGTACCGCCCTCGTGACGGTCGGGGTCCACTTCCTCGGCGTGCTGGGGACCGTGGACGGCATGCCCGACTACGCGCCGAGCGTGTTCTCGTACGCGGTCTACGGGCTTCTGCTGGTGGTCACGGTGCTCTTCCTGCCGCACGGGATCGTTCCCTCCGTCCGTGAGCGGTGGCGACGACGCCGGAGCGTTCGCCACCGCGATGCGCGGGAAGAGGAGCTCAATCGGGAATGACGTCTATGATCTCCTCGACGAGCTGGGTCGCCGTCTCCTGATAGGTCTCGTGCAATTCGTTGACCAGGGTCTGGGCCGGTACCGCGGGCCAGTCCTCGCACAGGTAGGCGAGCGGGAGGCGCGGGTCCGCGCGGATCAGCCTCATCCACTCCGTCACCAGGTAGAGGAGCCGGGCCAGCTCGTCGGGGGCCTCGGGTACCGGGTTCGGAACCGCCCACCGGGCGAGGAAGTCCCGGTACCTGTGCTCCAGGTCGGCGATGTCGTAGGCCTCGTGGACGAGCTGGCCGGCCTCGGTCGGCGGTCCCAGGCGCGCGTGGAAGACCCGGACGTGGTCGACGAGGTCGAGTTCGGCGACGAAGCCGGAGGTGTCCACGACCGAGGGGGCGATCCACAGCCCGCTGCGCAGCGGACCGAAACCCGACCAGGACAGTCGGGTGCGCAGGTCGTGCCGCTGGCGCTGCCAGGCCTCCGGCAGTGAGAAGGACAGCAGGGTCCACAGGCCGTCGTCGTCGAGGTTGACCACCCCGGCGTCCCAGATGCGCTTCTCACCTTCGGTGAGGATGTCCACGCACCGGGGGGTGAGCCCGTAGTAGACGCGGCGGCCCTTGCGTTCGCGGTCCAGCAGGCCGCGCTGGGCCATCCTGCTCAGCGTGGAGCGGACCGCTTGCTCGGACACGCCGACGCGGGAGAGGACGTCGATGAAGGATCCGGAGAAGACCCGGATGCCCCTCCCCAGGACGAACCGGCCGAGGAAGGCCAGCATGAACGACTGCGGTCGTGCTCGAACACCGTCCCGTTCCCGCACCGCTTCGGCCCCGTGCGTCGGCTCGTCCATATATTCCGCCATTCCTGCCTCTACCTGGCCCAATGGTAGTCGGGGCTGCTCAGGGCATCCGACCGCATCATATTGTGCATTTTCTTGACTGCTGCAAGATTTGCACATAAGTTCGTGCACCACCACCCCCTTCCATCGATCGCCCCCCAACCCCCCAACCCCTCCCTCCAGAAACGGAGTTCACCGATGGACCTGACGGGAAAATCGGCACTGGTCACCGGCGCCGGGCGCGGCCTCGGCCGGGCCTACGCGCTCGAACTGGCCCGGCGCGGCGCCCAGGTCGTGGTCAACGACGCTGACGGTGAAGCCGCGGCGAAGGTGGCCGCCGAGATCACCGAGGCCTCCGGCACCGCCATCCCCCACGAAGCAGCCGTGGGCACCTCCCAGGTCGCGGACGACCTCGTGAACACGGCCGTCACACACTTCGGCGGCCTGGACACCCTGGTCACCAACGCGGGAGTACTGCGCGACCGCGTGCTGTGGAAGATGTCGGACGAGGAGTTCGACACCGTCGTCGACGTCCACCTGCGCGGCACCTTCACCTGCGCCCGCGCCGCCGTGACCCACATGCGCCAACGCGGCGAAGGCGGGCGCCTGGTCATGGTCGCCTCCCCCGCAGGGCAGCGCGGCAACTTCGGCCAGACCAACTACGCCGCCGCCAAGGCCGGGATCGCCGCCATGGTCCGCACCTGGTCGATGGAGTGCGCCCGCGCCGGCATCACGGTCAACGCCGTCGTCCCCGTCGCCGCCACCGCCATGACCGCCACCATCCCCGACTTCGCCCCGCACGTGGCCGCCGCGCAGGACGAGGGCGTGCCCCTGCCCGGGTGGATGCGCCAGGCGGAGGGCTTCGGCACCCCCAAGGACGCTGCCGGACTCGTGGCCTACCTCGCCTCGGACGAGTCCGCGCACGTCACCGGCCAGTGCGTCGGCATCGGCGGCGACAAACTCTCCCTCTGGTCGCACCCCCAAGAGGTCTCCGTGGCCTACCGCGACGGCGGCTGGAGCGCCGAGGCGATCGGTTCAGTGTGGTCCCATACCCTGGGCCGCGACGAGCAGAGCGTCGGCATCCCCGCACCGACACCGCCAGCGGGTGAGGCCTGATGGGCGGTATCGACCTGGACCGGATCACCGCCATCGACGTGCACACCCACGCCGAAGTCTCCACCACCGGCGGAGACGCGCTCGGCGACGACCTGCACGAGGCGTCCAGCGCCTACTTCGGAGTCGAGGGCGAGCGCAGACCCACCCTGGACCAGATCGCCGCCCACTACCGCGAGCGGAGCATGGCGTGCGTGGTCTTCCCCGTGGACACAGAGTCCACCTCCGGGCTGCCCGCGGTACCCAACGAGGAGGTCGCCGAGGCGGCGGCCGCCCACTCCGACGCCCTCATCCCCTTCGCCAGCGTCGACCCGGCCAAAGGCGCCCTCGGGGCCCGCAGGATCCGGAGCCTCGTGGCCGACTACGGGGTCAAGGGGTTCAAGTTCCACCCCAACCTGCAGGAGTTCTTCCCCAACGACCGCTCCGCCTACGCCCTCTACGAAGCGATCCGCGAGAGCGGGGCCATCGCCCTCTTCCACAGCGGACAGACCGGTATCGGCGCCGGGGTACCCGGCGGGGGCGGTGTACGCCTCAAGTACTCCAACCCCCTGCACGTGGACGACGTGGCGGCCGACTTCCCCGGGATGCCGATCATCCTGGCGCACCCCTCCTTCCCTTGGCAGGAGGAGGCCCTGTCGGTGGCCACGCACAAACCCGAGGTGCACATCGACCTGTCCGGCTGGTCACCCAAGTACTTCCCGCCGCTCCTGGTCCGCTACGCCAACAGCCTGCTCCAGGACAAGGTCCTCTTCGGCTCCGACTACCCGGTGCTCTCCCCCGACCGCTGGCTGGCCGACTTCGACAAACTCGACATCAAACCCGAGGTCCGCCCCAAGATCCTCAAGGACAACGCCGCACGCCTGCTGGGGCTCCACCACGCGGCGGAGGGATAGCCCGATGCGCAACCAAGGAATCGGTTCGTGGACCGCACGGCGCGCCCGTACCTCTCCCGAACGGGTCGCCCTGGTCCACGAGGACACCACCCGCACCTACGCCGAACTGCACGAACGCGTCCTGCGCCTGGCCTCGGTCCTCGACGGGCTCGGGGTCTGCAGCGGAGACCGCGTCGCCTACCTGGGCACCAATCACCCGTCACTGCTGGAGACGCTGTTCGCCTGCGGCAGCCTCGGAGCGATCATGGTCCCGCTCAACACCCGGCTGGCCGTCCCCGAACTGGATCACATCGTCCGGGACAGCAGGCCGTGCCTCCTGGTCCACGGCGCCGACCACACCGGCCCCGCCGCCGAACTGCACTCCCGAGAGGCCGTACCCCAGCTACTGCCCGTCTCCGGGCACGGCCCCGACGACTACGAGCAACGGCTCGCCGCCGCCAACCCCGCGGTCCTGGACGAGCCCGTCCAGCTGGACGACACGTGCATGATCATGTACACCTCCGGGACCACCGGCAGGCCCAAGGGCGCCATGCTCACCCACGGCAACCTCTCGTGGAACTGCGTCAACGTCCTCCTCGACGTCGACCTGACCGCCGACGAGGTCACCCTGGTCACGGCACCGATGTTCCACACCGCCGCGTTGAACATGACCTGCCTGCCGACCCTGCTCAAGGGCGGCCGACTGGTCATCGCCCCCCGGTTCGACCCCGACCTGGCCTTCGACCTCATCGAGCGGGAACGGGTCACCTGGATGTTCGGCGTCCCCGCGATGTTCAACGCGCTGTCGGCGTCGCCGCGCTGGGCCGACGCCGACCTGTCGTCGGTCCGGATGCTGGAGGCGGGCGGGGCCCCGGTCCCGGAGAGCACCATCGCCACCTACCAGAAGCGCGGCCTGACCTTCCTGCAGGGCTACGGCATGACCGAGGCCGCTCCCGGAGTGCTCTTCCTCGGCGAGGCCGACGCCGAGCGCAAGGCCGGCACCGCGGGCCGTCCCAGCTTCTTCACCGACGCCCAGGTGGTGCGCCCCGACATGACACCGGTCGAGCCGGGGGAACCCGGGGAGATCGTGGTGAACGGGCCCAACGTCATGCACGGCTACTGGGGACAGGCGGACAGCACCGCCGCCGTGCACACCGACGGCTGGTTCCACAGCGGGGACGTGGGAGTGACCGACGACGAGGGTTTCGTCCGCATCGTCGACCGGATCAAGGACATGTTCATCTCCGGCGGGGAGAACGTCTACCCGGCCGAGGTGGAGAACGTCCTGCACGCCCACCCCGCCGTCAGCGACTGCGCCGTGGTCGGGGTCCCCGACCGGACCTGGGGCGAGGTGGGCCACGCCTACGTGGTCGCGGCCGAGGGATCGCAGAGCACGGCGGCGGACCTGAGCGCGCACTGCCGCGCGCACCTGGCCGGCTACAAGGTCCCCAAGTCCTTCGCCCTCATCCGGGAGCTTCCCCGCAACGCCTCCGGGAAGCTCCTCAAACACCGTCTGCGCGACAGTTCCTGACACCACCACGATCGGAGATCCCCATGCCCACCACCGTCAACGGAATCGACGAGCTACGCGCCGCCGCCGGCAAGGACCTGGGCCACAGCTCCTGGATGGAGGTCGCACAGGAGCGGGTCAACACCTTCGCCGACGCCACCGACGACCACCAGTGGATCCACGTCGACCCCGAACGAGCCAAGGACAGTCCCTTCGGCGGCGCCATCGCCCACGGCTACCTCACACTGGCGCTGTTGATCCCCTTGTTCAGCGAGGTCCTCGTCATCGAAGGGGTCTCGGTCAAGGTGAACTACGGCCTGAACAAGGTCCGGTTCATCGCACCGGTCCCGGTAGGCTCTCGGGTCCGCCTCGCCGCGACCCTGGCCGAGGTCACCGACGTGTCGGGCGGGGTGCAGGTCGTGGTGGACGGCCGCATGGAGGTCGAAGGGCAGGAGCGGCCCGCCGCGGTCATGCAGGTCGTCCTCCGCTTCCTGGAATGAGGGATCGGCACCCCATGAGAGGGACCCCCGGGGCGGCGAGCCCGAGTGGAAGGGTGCAGAGTTGGCACTGACCGAAGAGGTCCGGCTACGGGCCCGGATCGTCTGGGACTACCAGCACATGGGCCAGCGGCCGCGCCGGTGCGACGTCGCGGTGGTGCTGGGCAGCCACGACCCGGGGGTCGCCGCGTGCGCCGCCGACCTGTACCGGCGCGGGCTCTTCCCCCGTATGGTCATCACCGGCGGGAACAGCCCGTCGACCCTGGCCCGGTTCCCCCGCGGCGAGGCCGTGCACTACCGCGAACACGCGCTGGACCTGGGCGTTCCCGATGGGGCAATCCTGGTGGAGCCCGAAGCCACCAACACGGGCGAGAACATCCGCCTGGCCCGGGCGCTACTCGAACGCGAGGGTGTCGCGCGGCGCACCGTGATGCTGGTCAGCAAGCCGTACATGGAGCGCCGAGCCCACGCCACCACCAGGGCCCTGTGGCCCGAGGCGGAGACGGTGTGCGCCTCGGCCAGGATCGGGTTCGACGACTACCTCGGAACGATCGGCGACGACCGGCTGGTCGTGGACACGATGGTCGGTGATCTGCAGCGCGTGATGGACTACCCGGCCCGCGGCTTCGCCGTCCCCCAAGAGGTCCCCGACCACGCCCGCGAGGCGTACGCTTACCTGGTGGAAGCGGGCTTCGACGGCCACCTCATCCGGGACTGAGGTCGTCCCGCGTCAGGCACGGGCCTCATAGAGGGCGAAGACGGCGTGGTCGACCTCCTCCCACGAGTCCTCAGCGAGGCCGGGGCGGACGAACGTGCCCGCGAAGGACAGTCCCAACCGCTCCATGACCGCGCGCGAACGCCGGTTGTGCGCCTCAGTGAAGGACACCACCCGGTCGGCGCCCAGGCCCTCGAAGGCCAGTTCCAACCCGGCGCGGCCGATCTCGGTCGCGTAGCCGTTGCCCCAGTACTCTTCGCGCAGCGCCCAGCCCAGTTCCAGGCACGGGGTCCCCGACAGTTCGGTCCAAGAGCATCCGCCCCGGCCTACCAAGGCGCCGTCCGAGCGCCGCCGGGCAAGCCACTTGTGCACACCGTGCTCACGCCATTGCCGACCCATGTCCGCAGCCTGCACACGGGCGCCTTCGCGGGTCCCGGTGCCCGCGAACCAGCGGGCGATCCCCGGATCCCGGTGCAGGAACCACAGGTCATCACCGTCATCGGGGCCGATCGGGCTCAACCGCAGGCGCGGGGTCAACCGTTCCATCCGCGAATCCTCCCCCCCCGGATGCCCGGGACGACACCCGATTTCGCGCGGGCGGCGTTCGGGCGCGTAACCTGCCGCTGGAAACCGGACCGGAGAGGAACACCCATGGACGAGGTCAAGGACCTGCCCGAGCGCAGCCGCCTGGTGGTGGCGGCCCTGCGCGAACTCGGGATGGAAGGCCGGGTGCGCGAACTGCCCGCCTCCACCCGGACCGCCGCGGAGGCCGCCGAGGCACTGGAGTGCGAGGTCGGGGCCATCGCCAACAGCCTGGTGTTCATGGCCGACGGGCAGCCGCTGCTGGTAATGACCAGCGGACGCCACAAGGTGGACGTCGCCGTGCTGGCCGAGCGCCTCGGCAAGGCGAAGATCAGGCGCGCCAAGCCGGAGGAGGTCCGGGCGGCCACGGGCCAGGCCATCGGCGGCGTCGCGCCGCTGGGCCACCCGGCACCCGTGGATACCGCGGTGGACACCGCCCTGGCCGACTACCCGCGGTTGTGGGCGGCGGGCGGGACGCCGAACACCATCTTCCCCACCGACTACCCCGGGCTGCTGCGCATGACCGGCGGTACCGAGGTCGCGGTCAACTGACCCTGGCCGGGTCCGCCCTGTCCCCGCTCCCCGCACGGACCAGGAACAGGGTCCGGACACGCGGACACCGTTCAAGCCTCGGACCGGGCTCTGAGGTGTCCCGAGGTTTTCCGCTCACTCCACCGGGTCAGTCAACCGGGTACCCGTTCTGTGCCAGGCAGGCGTCGTTGTCCACGAACCCGTGGGCGTTCTCCTCGCACGGGTCCAACCCGGGCGGCCGATAGAAGGGGTCCTCTACCTCCGGGGCCGTGTCCTCTACCGCTTCCGGAGGCGGAACGGGCGGCTGGTACACGGTTGACCCCGTGTCGGTGGCGGTCGCGGGGGCTTGGGGCTCGCGAGGTTCCCGGTCCGGTTCCCGCTCCTCGGGCTCTACGAAGAACTCCCTCTGCGGTTCCTCTTCTTCGAAAGGTGCCTCAGGCGCGCAGGCGCTCAGGGCTAGGGCGTGTTCGGTGGATGCTGCCCGTCGCGAGCGGCGTATCCAGTGGTGCTGGCACAAGGCCGAAGAAGGAGTTCCCCTACTGTGCGCTGCCTCGCAAGCTCGGCAGCATCGCACAGCGGGGGCCCGCCCGGGTTTGGCTGTCGACTGATGAGAACGCAGTGACAGTGCCGCTGGGGCGACGCGCAGCAGGGTATGTGTCCGCCGAACATGCCCTAAGGCGAGAGCCGCCGCGGCGATGCTGAACGTGCGCATGTCGCTCCTCAGTAGGTATCGAGGAGACGTCCAAGCCTTCGCCTCGGTTGTCCCGGCCTGCCTGACGACGGCCAGCTCACTCCGCCGGGGTGCGCGGGCGGATGCGGGCCGCCTTGCTGGTGCCCCAGGCCACGAGACCGGAGGCGGTGCCCACCAGGGTGCCCGTGACCAGGCTGCCCACGGCCGAGAAACCCCGCATGACCGCCTCTTGGAGGCCCGGGGGCAGGTCGCTCAGGTTGCCGCCGAGGGACGGCGGGTCACCCTCCCACGCCAGGTTCCACAGCAGCTGGTGGCCCAACAGCAGGAACACCCCGTACACGGCTCCCAAAGCCAGGAGTGTCAGGAAGGGGTTCGGCACCCGCCGCAGCACCGCCACCGCGATCCACACCGCGGGCGGAACGAACACGAACAGGGCGTCGCCGGAGGTTCCCTCGTGGATGACGCCGAGGTCCTGCAGGACCACCCGGGGCGCGGCGAGCAGGGCCAAGCCGACGATGACGGGGGCGGAGAGGCCCAGGGCTGTTCGGTGGCTTCGGTTCATGCTCCCCATGCTGTGCGAGCGGCCCTCGGGGCGCGTCAGCCCTCGGTATCGCCCTGCTACGTCCGGGCGCGTAGCCCGGACCGTGCGGCGTCGGTCCTCAGCCGAGCGGGGCCACCTGCGGTACGGTCGCCGGTGACATCGGGTGGCCGCTCGCACACACCCGGCTTGGGAAGGACACCGCGCATGACCAGGAACGGTTGGATCCTGGCCGCCGCCATGACGGTGCTCGCGCTGATCGTCGGGTTCGGCGCGGGGTGGTTCGCCCAACGGGCCGCGCACGACCCCGCGGAACCGCCTCCCAGCGCCGAGGACGCCCCTGCCGAAGCGCCCCTCCCCGACGACGACGGCGGGGACCGGCCCGATCCCGGGTTCGGATCGGTGCCCGTGGACCTGGACGAGACCCACGACTTCGGTGACGGACTCTCCATCCGCCTGACCGGATTCGAGCGCGAGGTGGAGGAGGGCGGGGTCGACCCGGCCACCGGCGAGGAGGGCGACCTGCCCTACGTCTCGTGGACGGTCGAGCTGGCCAACGAGGGCTCGGAGACCGTCCAGACCGGGCTGGTCACCAAGTCCTGTGCCGTGGGCGACCCGCTGGAGGAGTCCGGTTCCCCCGGGCTGGGCGACAGCGTCAACCCGCCCGAAAGCCTCGGCCCCGGCCAGTCCGGGGCCTGGGACGAGGACTGCTGGCTCGACGAGGAAGACAGCCGGATCCAGTACACCGTCGAGTTCCACGATCAGGACTTCGTGCCGCTCTACCCGCCGGTCACCTTCGCGGGCACGGTGGAGGACTGACGAGGGCCGGTCCCGGGAGTCCGGAACCGGCCCTTGCGTACCTGAGCGGTGTACCGCGGCTCGAGTGTGCCGCTGCTAACCGGTGAACAGGGCGGCCGCCTGGATGGAGGTCTGCACCACGCCGTACCCCAGGGCCACGGTCACGACCACCCACAGGAAGAGTGCGGCGGCCTTCGACGCCTGGTCACGTGTGCTCTGTTCCATCGAGTTCTCCTTGGTCGAAAGGTCGGTGTCCGTCATCGGTCACACCGTCTCTCGGGTCGGTTCCGGCGTGACGGTCTCGACCTGGACCCGCTCCGTAGGCAACGGGCGGACCAGCATGTTCGCCACGAAGCCGATCACCATCACGGCCACGATGAGGTAGAGGGACAGCGTGTAGAGGTCCGCGCCGGAGTAGCCCGCCGCGAGCTGGTAGTCCGCGATCACGTTGACGATCAGGGGACCGGCGATGCCCGCGCACGACCAGGCGGTGAGCAGGCGGCCGTGGATGGCGCCCACGTTGAAGGAGCCGAAGAGGTCCTTCAGGTAGGCCGGGATGGTCGCGAACCCGGCGCCGTAGAAGGACAGGATGATCCCGGTGACGGCGACGAAGAGCACCACGGAGCTGGTGCCGGCGACGGCGATCAGCAGGTAGAGCAGTCCGCCGATCCCCAGGTAGCCGATGTAGGTGCGCTTGCGGCCGATGACGTCGGACGCGGAGGACCAGACGAAGCGCCCGAGCATGTTGCACAGCGACAGGAAGCCGACGTAACCCGCGGCCTCGGCCGGGCCGACCCCCGTGAAGAAGTCCTGCACCATCGGGGCGGCCTGTTCGAGGATGCCGATCCCCGCGGTCACGTTGCAGAAGAGCACGATCCACAGGAGCCAGAACTGGCGAGTGCCGAAGGCCCGCTCGACGCTGACCCCTTCCGTGGCGGCGTCGCCCCCGCTGACCGAGGGGCCGGGCTCCCAGCCGTCGGGCTTCCAGCCGGGCGGCGGGACCTTGACGGTCATCGCGCCCAGCATCATGGCGGTGAGGTAGACGCCGCCGAGGATGAGGAAGGCCGGGACGATCGCGTCGGCCGGGGTGTCGCCGAAGCGCTCGAGGAGGGCGGCGGACAGGGGCGAGGCGATGAGCGCGCCGCCGCCGAAGCCCATGATCGCCATGCCGGTGGCCATGCCGGGGCGGTCGGGGAACCACTTGATCAGGGTGGACACGGGCGAGATGTACCCGATGCCCAGTCCGATCCCGCCCAGGACGCCGTAGCCGAGGTAGAGCAGCCACAGCTGCCCGGTGGCCACCCCGAGGGCTCCCACCAGGAAGCCGGCACCCCAGCACAGCCCGGAGACGAACATCGCTTTACGGGGCCCGTTGCGCTCCACCCACTTGCCGCCGAAGGCGGCGGACAGGCCGAGCATGACGATGGAGATACTGAAGACCACGCCGATCGCGGTCAGTGAGGAGTCGAACCGCTCCACCAGCGGGGTCTTGAAGACGCTGAACGCGTACACCTGCCCGATGGACAGGTGCACCGCGAGCGCGGCAGGCGGGATGAACCAACGGCTGTAGCCGGGCGGAGCGACACTCTTCTCCCGATCGAGAAACGACAGCACGGCCCATCCTAACGATTGATCTACGGTCCGGAATACGCTTCCGCTTTCTGCGCCCTCCCGTTCGACAGGGAGAAGCCTGGGACATCGTCACAGCCTCTGTGACGACAATCAAATACACGTTTCCTTTCGGGCAATAACCCGTGATTATCAAGAACCGCCGGAGGTCCCGCAAACCTCGACGGGACCGGGATCGGAAACTTCAGCCGCGGCCGGTCGCGGAAACCTCGGAAAGCACGGATTCCGGCGGGGAGGAGGGGTGCAGGCGGTGCAGTTGCCCTTCCAGATCGGCACCGGCCAGGGCTTCCAGGAGGGCGCGGGCCAGCACCGGTTCGGGGTCGCGGTCGGCGATGACCAGGCCGACCGCCTTGCTGACCTCGGGTTCCACCAGGGGGATCGCGCGCATGCCCGGCGGCACCGGATGCAGGTAGAGCCAGGCGTGCGACATCACGGCGGACCAGCGACCCTCGCTGACGTGCGAACACAGCGCGCTCACCGAGTTGGTCTCCATCTTGGGCACGGGTTCGGTGCCCGCCCGGCGGAACGCCTCGTCGACGATGCGGCGGTTCTGCATGTCCGGGGTCAGCAGGCACAGGGGCACCTTGGCCGCTTCGGCCCACGTGAGGCTCTCCCGGTCGGCGAAGGGACCTTCCTCGGGGGTGAGCAGGACGTATTTCTCCTGGTAGACGGCCCGCTTGCGCACGTGTGCCAGGGGTTCGTTGTCCACGTAGGTCAGGCCGACGTCGATCGTGTAGTCGGCCAGCCCCTGCTGGATCTCGTTCGACGTCATGGACACCACGGACAGCGTGACCAGGGGATGCTGTTCGCAGAAGGCATCCGTGATCAGGGAGATCGAGCTCAGGGTGGTCGGTATGGCTCCGATGCGCAGGCGCCCGCTGAGCCCTTCGCGCAAGCTCCTGACGTTCTCGACCAGGGAGTCGTGTTCGGCCAGGACACGCTGGGCCCATGCGACGATCCGCTCCCCCTCGTGCGTGAACCCGATGAACCGGTTGCTCCGCTTGACGATGGGGACGCGGAACTCGCCCTCGAGCTTCCGGATGGCCGCCGACAGCGCCGGTTGGGACACGTGGCACACTCGGGCAGCGCGGGCGAAATGGCGTTCCTGCGCCAGCGCGGTCAGGTACTTCAGCTGGCTCAGCAACATCGCGCAATAATACAGCCGTCTGCGGCCAGCGCCAACAAGGGCGGTCAAACCCTTGTCCACTGGCCCCCATTCTACCCTTGTCCGTGAGGCCCCTCTGGACAAAGATCCGCGTAATGAGAGAATGCGAAGTGTGACACAATACGACTCGGACATGCCCGATCCCGCACAGGACGCGCCGGAAGTCAAACCGCCGAAGAAAAACGCGGCGGGCATTCCGGCTGTGCTCAACAGCGTCCGCCACGTAACCGAACAGGCCGGGGTCCGGCGCGGGCTGCCCGCCATGCTCGCCATCAACCAGAAGCGCGGGTTCGACTGCCCCGGATGCGCCTGGCCCGAGCCCGACAAGCGCCACAAGGCGGAGTTCTGCGAGAACGGCGCCAAGGCGGTCGCGGAGGAGGCCACTCACAAGGCCGTGGACGGAGCGTTCTTCGCTCGCTACCCGGTCGCCGAGCTGTTCGACCGCTCCGGATACTGGTTGGGACAGCAGGGTCGCCTCACCGAACCCGTGTACCTGGCCGAGGGCGCTACCCACTACGAACCCATCTCATGGGACCGCGCCCTGAACATGATCGCCGACGAGATGCGCGCCCTGGACACACCGGACGGCGCAGTGTTCTACACGTCGGGGCGTACGAGCAACGAGGCGGCGTTCGCCTACCAGCTTCTGGCCCGCCAGCTGGGCACGAACAACATGCCCGACTGTTCCAACATGTGCCATGAGTCGTCCGGGTCGGCGCTCACCGAGACACTGGGCATCGGCAAGGGCACGGTGTCGCTGGAGGACCTGAACGGGGCCGACCTCATCATCGTGGCCGGGCAGAACCCGGGCACCAACCACCCGCGGATGCTCAGCGCTCTGGAGAAGGCCAAGCGCTCCGGAACCCGGATCATCACGGTGAACCCGCTGCCGGAGGCGGGTATGCGCGAGTTCCGCAACCCGCAGAACGTCCGCGGCATGCTGGGGCGCGGCACCGAGCTCACCGACCTGTTCGCGCAAATCCGCGTGGGCGGGGACCTGGCCCTGTTCTCGGCGGTGAACCGGCTGCTGCTGGAGGCCGACCAGCGCGGCGAGAAGGTCCTGGACCAGGGTTTCATGGACACGTTCACCCACGGCTTCGACGACTTCGCCAAGACGCTGCTCGACGAGCCCGAGGACGAGTTCTGGGCCCGCACCGTACGGGACACGGGTCTCTCCCGTGAGCTCGTCGAGGAGTTCACCGCCATGGTGGTGAACTCCGAACGGATCGTGGTGTGCTGGGCGATGGGTCTGACCCAGCACAAGCACTCGGTGCCGACCATCCGCGAGGTGGTCAACTTCCTGCTGTTGCGCGGCAACGTGGGCCGCCCCGGCGCGGGTGTGTGCCCCGTGCGCGGTCACTCCAACGTGCAGGGCGACCGCACGATGGGCATCTTCGAACGCCCCGCGGAGTCGTTCCTGGACGCGCTGGGCCAGGAGTTCGCCATCGATCCACCGCGTGAACACGGCCACGACACGGTGGACTCGATCCGGGCGATGGCGCGCGGCGAGGTGGGCGTGTTCTTCGCGATGGGCGGCAACTTCGTGTCGGCCACCCCGGACACCGAGGTGACCGAGGAGGCGATGCGCCGGGTGGGGCTGACGGTGCACGTGTCCACCAAGCTGAACCGTTCCCACGTGGTGACCGGCACGCGGGCGCTCATCCTGCCCGCGCTGGCCCGCACCGACCGCGACCTGCGCGACGGGGAACCGCGGTGGATCACCGTGGAGGACTCTATGGGACTGGTGCACGCCTCACACGGGGTGCTGCCGCCCCTGTCGGAGGGGATGTGGTCCGAAGTCGACATCGTCCGGGAACTGGGGCGGAGGCTGTTCGGAAACGACCCGGTGGACTGGGACCGGATGGCCGACTACGACCGGGTGCGCGACCACGTGGCCGCGGTCGTGCCGGGGTTCGAGGACTTCAACAGCAAGGCGCGGCAGTCCGGCGGCTTCGCTCTGCCGAACGCGCCGCGGGACGACCGGAGCTTCCCCACCGAGACGGGGCTGGCCAACTTCACCGTCAACGGCACTTACGCGCCCGAGGTTCCCGAGGGGCGGCTGCTGCTGCAGACGCTCCGCTCGCACGACCAGTACAACACCACCGTCTACGGGCTCAACGACCGGTACCGGGGCATCAAGCGGGGCCGCCGGGTGGTTCTGGTCAACCCCGAGGACGCCCGCGAACTGGGGCTGGCCGACGGGGCCTACACCGACATGGTGGGCGAGTGGTCGGACGGCCGCGAACGGCGCGCGGAGCACTTCCGGGTGGTGCACTATCCGACGTCGCGGGGCAGTGCCGCCGCGTACTATCCGGAGACGAACGTACTGGTACCGCTGGACTCCACGGCGGAGGTGAGCAACACGCCCACCTCGAAGTCGGTGCTGGTCCGCTTCGAGCCCTCGTCCCGGCCCGGCTAGGGCGTGTTCGGTGGATGCCGCCTCCAACGCAGGCGCCACCGGGGGCGCCAGCGCAGCCACGGAAGCCACGGCTCCCCCGGCGGGTGCGGGACGGAGGGGTCGGCCACGCCGCTCTGGATGACGTCCTCGACCTCGTCGAACCTGATCCCGGCGAACACCATGATGTCGCTGGCGACCATCTCCACCGCGAGGTGCGTCGCGTGAGTCACGGGGTCGTCGTCCGGGCGGCCCGCGCCGTACTGGCGGGCCGCCCTCAGTGCCTGTTCCACGGCCTGTTCGCGTGCCTCACGGCTGCTGAGGTCGTCGGCGAGCGTGGCGAGCACTTCCGCCATGCCGGAAACGATGGGCGCCAGCTCGCGGCGTTCGTCGGCGCCCATGGAGGTGGTGGTCCGGGACAGGAACAGGCAGCTCTCGCCGAGCAGGATGAGCCGTTCGATGATCTCGTCCTCGTCCAGCACGGGCCTCGGGTCACCCCAGCGGATCGTGGAGAGGCGGACGGTGGACCTGCTGCTCTCGCGTGCCTTGCTGAGTTCGGCCATGGGCCTGCTCAGGTCGCCGAGCCGGTTGACCATCTGTTCGCTGGAGGCGTCGCCCTCCTCGGTCAGGGAGCGTCCTACGACGGCCAGCATGCGGGACATCTCCGTGAGGGCGTCCTCCTCGATGCGGCGCAGCATGGCAACGAGCCGGGCCGGGAACAGGAGCTGGCTGAAGGCCAGGGCCACCCCGGCACCGATGAGTGCGTCGACGATCCGGTCGATGCCGGGGCTGTCGGCCCCGACGAAGATCGTGGTGAGGATGGCGCTGGCTGCGGCCTGGCCGATCACGATCCGTTCGGCGTTGATCGCGACAGCCGCCGTCATGGCGCCCGCGGTGGCCAGCGCCAAGGCCGCGAAGCCGCGGTCGGTGACGATCAGCGCCAGCTCTCCCGCGAGGATGCCGAGGAAGACCCCGGTGAGGAGTCGGAGCGCGTTGGCGCCGCGTTCCCCGCCCGTGGCGTTGAGCGCGATGACGGCGGCGATCGGCGCGAAGAACGGGTTGTGGTCCTGGATGAGGCCCCCGGCGATGGCCCAGGCCAGTACCGCGGCGATGACGGCGAGGACGATTGACGAGGTATGGGCGATCACGCGCTCGCGTGCTTCCACCGATGCGGTCCTCGCCCGGTGCAGCACGTCGCGGGTCCTCGTTGGCAGCTCTCCCATGTTCTCCTCACCGATGAAGGGGCACGCCTTCCGGGGGTGCGGGGGCAGCCGGTTTTATTGTTGCCGATGGGAGGTGCCTGAGTGTGGGTACGCCATGCGCGGTGTTTCGCGCGGCCGTGCCGGGGTGCGGCCCCGGTGGCCTGAGTCACCGGGGCGCCCCCTTACTGTGGCGGCATGCCAACGATCTACCTGATCCGCCACGGTAAGGCCTCCCCCGAGGCGGCGGACTACGACGAGCTGAGCCCCACCGGATACGAACAGGCGCGCCTGCTGGGCGCGGAGCTCAAGCGACGCGGGCTGCCGGTCGGCCCCGTGGTCTCGGGCTCGCTGCGGCGCCAGCGCCAGACCGCCGATGCGGCTCTGGCCGAAGCCGGAATCGACACCTCGCCCGCCGTGGACGAGCGGTGGAACGAGTACGACCACCTGCACCTTTTGGGGCGCTACCCGATCGAGACGGGCAGTCTCCAGCAGCGTTTGGACGCTTCACTGGCGTCATGGACCGCCTCCGGTGACGAAGGCGAGGGGTCGTGGACGTCGTTCCGCGAGGGGGTGCGGGCGGCCCTGGGCGACGTGGCCGCCTCCCTCGGCAAGGGGCAGACCGCGCTGGTGTTCACGTCCGCGGGGGTGATCGGTGCCGCGTGCTCGACGCTGGTGGACACCCCGACCTCGGGGTTCATCGCGATGAACCGCGTGGTGGTGAACGGTTCCGTGAGCAAGGTGGTCCACGGCCGCGGCGGGACGCAGCTGCTGTCGTTCAACGACCACGCCCACCTGGAGCAGGGCGGCCCGGAGCTGATGACCTACCGCTGATCCGGGCCTTTCTGCGCCCGTTCCATACCGACTGGTCGGTCCCGCCTGTGGGACCGACCGGATCGCCCTTCGGACACACCCCGGACACCCCCGCAGCGCTCAGGCACGGCGTTCGGCGTCGCGGGCCAGGACCGCGCGCAGGCCCAGCTCATAGCCGAGGATCCCGCAACCCGCCACGTAGCCGGCGGCCACCGGAGCCGTGACGGAGGTGTGCCGGAACTCCTCGCGGGCGTAGACGTTGGAGATGTGCACCTCGACCACCGGCGCCTCGATCGCGTCGACGGCGTCCCGCAGGGCGATGCTGTAGTGGGCGTAGGCACCGGGGTTCATGACCACGCCGGCCATGTGCCGGGCGGCGTGGATGCGGTCGACCATGCCGCCTTCACTGTTGCTCTGCTCGCAGACGACCTCCACCCCCAGCTCCTGGCCCAGGGCCTTCATCCGCCCTTCGACCTCGCCGAGGGTGGTGGTGCCGTACTGCTCGGGGTCGCGGGTGCCCAGCAGGTTGAGGTTGGGGCCGTTGAGCAGCAGGACGGTGCGGGCGGTCTCGGTCATGGGGGTGCTTCCTAGCGTCTCGGATTGGTGGCACCAGGTTAGCCCGGAGTGGCGGGTGGCCCCGGTCACGTGCGGGTTTGCCGAACCGGGTAGCATACCGACCAGTCGGTTCATAACCTTTGGAGGCAACCCCGTGGCGTCCACCCTGCTGTCCGCGCGCGACCTGCAGTTCCTGCTCTACGAATGGCTCGACACCGAGGCCCTCACCCAGCGCCCCAGGTACGCGGACCACTCCAAGGAGACCTTCGACGGCGCCCTGGAGTTGGCCGAACGCGTGGCCACCGACCACTTCGCCCCGCACAACAAGGCCAACGACGCCAACGAACCCCACTTCGACGGCGAGCGCGTCCACGTCATCCCCGAGGTGAAGAAAGCCTTGGAGGTCTACGCCGAGACCGGCCTGTCCTCCATCGCGATGGACGCCTCCGTGGGCGGCGACCAGATCCCCCGGGTGGTCTCCAGCGCCTGCAGCGCCTATTTCCAGGCCGCCAACCTGGGCACCTCCGCCTACCCCTTCCTCACCTCAGGCAACGCGTCCCTGCTCGTCGCGCACGGCAGCCCCGAACAGGTGGAGACCTTCGTACGCCCCATGGTCGAAGGGCGCTTCACGGGGACCATGTGCCTGTCCGAACCCCAGGCGGGCAGCTCGCTCTCCGACATCACCACCCGCGCCGAGGCGGTCGGTGACGGCACCTACCGCGTCTTCGGCAACAAGATGTGGATCTCCGCGGGCGACCACGAACTGACCGACAACATCGTCCACCTGGTCCTGGCCAAGATCCCCGGAGGGCCGCCCGGGGTGAAGGGCATCTCCCTGTTCATCGTGCCCAAGTACCTGGTCAACGCGGACGGATCGCTCGGTGAGCGCAACGACGTCGTCCCCGCCGGACTCAACCACAAAATGGGCTACCGGGGTACCGTCAACGCGCTCCTGAACTTCGGTGAGGGCCAGCACACCCCCGGAGGCGAGGCCGGAGCGGTGGGCTACCTCGTGGGCGAACCCCACCAAGGCCTCAAGTACATGTTCCACATGATGGACGGTGCCCGGATCGGCGTGGGTGCCGGGGCGATGGCCGTCGGCTACACCGGTTACCTGAAGTCCCTCGAATACGCCCGCGAGCGCGTCCAGGGCCGCCCGCTCGGGGCGAAGGACCCCGAAGAGCCCCAGATCCCGATCATCGAGCACACCGACGTCCGCCGGATGCTGCTCGCCCAGAAGAGCTACGTGGAAGGCGCGCTCGCCCTGGTCCTGTACTGCGCCCGGCTCGTGGACGAGAGGGCCAGCACCGACGACCCCGAGGCCGCGAAGAAGGCCCAGCTGCTCCTCGACACGCTCACCCCGATCGTGAAGAGCTGGCCCTCCCAGTGGTGCCTGGAAGCCAACAGCCTCGCCATCCAGGTCCACGGCGGCTACGGCTACACCCGCGAGTACGACGTGGAGCAGCACTACCGCGACAACCGCCTCAACGCCATCCACGAAGGCACCCACGGCATCCAGGCCCTGGACCTGCTCGGACGCAAGGCCGTCCAGGACGGCGGAGCCCGGCTGACCGTCCTCGTGGAGACCGCCCGCGCCACCTCCGAACGCGCCCGCGCGCTGGGCGGCCATGAGGCCGAATACGCCGACCTGCTCGACGCCGCTCTGAACCGCATTGCCGAGACCGCGGCGGCCACCTGGTCCGAGGGCGACCCCGCGGTGGCCCTCGCCAACGCGACGCCGTACCTCGAGGCCGTCGGACACGTGGTGATCGCCTGGCTCTGGCTCGAGCAGCTGGTCGCGGCGCACGGCAAGTCGGGCGGCTTCTACGAGGGCAAGCGGGCCGCGGCGGCGTACTTCTTCCACCACGAGCTGCCCCGTACCGGACCCCAGTTCGACCTGGTGGCCTCCCGCGACCGCACCGTCCTGGACGTGTCCCCCGACGTCCTCTGAGCTACTCCCAGACCGCGGTCTCGGGGTCCACGCCCCGGGACCGCGCGTTGGCGTCGACCACCTCACGCAGCCAGGCGGCCAGACCCGGGGCCATGTTGTCGTAGTGGGAGCGGAAACCGGGATCCTCTGTGTACATGCGGCCCAGGCACACGTGCATGGAGTGCGTACAGTCGAAGTAGGCCCCGATGGACGCGCGGTGCCGTTCCGCCAGAGCGTTGGCCCGTTCGCTCCCGGGGGCCACCCCCTCGGCCTTGGCAGCGGCGAGGTCGGCGTCGAGATCCTCGACCCGCCGAGCGATCTCCTTCCAGTCCTCTGGCGTGCGCTCGGCCGCGCGTTCGGCCGCCTGTGCCCACTGGTCGGTGTGGCCCCAGCGCTCACGCGCCTCAGCGGCCCACGAGGGCTGCCATTGCTTGCCGAATATCGCGACCTGTTCCTCCGCCGACAGCAGGATCCCGGCGCGCCTGGCCTCAGCCATGCGGTCGAGGCCGTCCGCCATACGCCGCAACCGCCCGATGCGCTCCCGCAGCTGGTCGCGCTGGCGGAGCAGGGTTTCGGCCGCCTCTTCGGAAGGGGAGTCCAACAACGCCGCGATGTCCTCAAGGGACACGCCCAACTCGCGGTACACGAGCACCCGGTGGAGGCGGGCGACGTCCTCGGTCGTGTACAGCCGGTACCCCGCGGCCGTGCGCCCCGACGGGCGGACCAGCCCGATCTCGTCCCAGTGGTGGAGCGCCCGGACAGTGACGCCCACCAGCGAGGCCGCGGCCCCAACGGTCACCGCGGCCCCCTCTTGGTCCTTCACAGGTCCCAGTGTGCCAGTCGGTCCCCCGTTACTTCCCGGGGTATTCGATGCCCATGTCACGGATGTACTGCGCCTCAGCGCTGTCCGGGTCGTGCGGGCGTGCAGCAGTCATGATCACCCGGGTGTTCTCCGGGGTCACCACCTCCACGTCCACCGTGTTCCAGGGCGTCTGCCGCGGCCCCCTCGTGCAGCCGGGGCGCAGCTCCTCGCAGGCCTTGGCGATCCCGTCGATCTGGCTCAGCACACACGAGAAGCTCACACCCGCCGCAGGAGCCTCCGACGGCGGCTCGCCCGGCACCAGCAACACGTCCTGGAACGCCCAGCGCCGCAGATGCGTGATCTGCTCAGGCATCGAGAACAGGTCGATGAACCCCAGGCCGCGCACCCAGAAGTCTGTCGAATCGGCCAGGTCCCCACTCGGCACGTTCAGGAACATCGGCATGCCGTAGATGCCACGGAACTGCTCGGGCGGCACGGCGCCGGGGCCGGGCTGCGGAACAGGGCTGATGCTGAATGCGGAAAAGTATTCGCTCATGTCGTCATCGTGAACCCTCACGTCGCGTGAGGGTCAAGTGCGAGAGTCAAGCGTGAGAGTCACGCGTGAGAGTCAAGCGTGAGGACGGTGTTTAGGGGGTTCTCCTTTGGTTGGGGGTTGCCTTGTTGCCTTGGGGTGTCCTCCTTTCCCGCCGCCCGATTGTGGCCGTCTCCGCTACGCGCCTCAAGGTCGTCGCCATCGAGCGCTTCGCGCGTCAACGGCGCTCCACCTTGACCCGCTCCGCTCCGACGGCGGGTTGGCGGCTATCGGGAAAGGGTGCCTCTATGTTTTTCGTCAAGCCCTTCACGCGGCCAGATCGACCGCTGGCGTGCGTGATTGGTAGAAGGTCCCGTCCCGCAGCATCGCGAACAGCACATTGATGCGTTGGCGGGCCA